>CAVAJA010000041.1:0-2639 GCA_963588615.1 Lachnospiraceae bacterium
GTAATACCCATGCTGCGGGCAGTTCCAGCGATCATGCTTGCTGCAGCCTCCAGAGAAGCAGCATTCAGATCAGGCATCTTTGTCTTGGCAATCTCCTCAACCTGAGCCTTGGTCACGGATGCAACCTTATTCTTATTCGGCTCACCGGATGCCTTCTGGATTCCAGCAGCCTTCTTCAGAAGAACAGCAGCCGGAGGGGTTTTGGTAATGAAGCTGAAAGATCTGTCAGCGTAAACCGTAATAACTACAGGAATGATGGTGTCGCCCATATCAGCTGTTCTGGCATTGAACTGCTTTGTGAACTCAACAATGTTGACACCATGCTGTCCCAGTGCAGGTCCAACAGGCGGTGCAGGGGTTGCTTTGCCGGCCTGGATCTGTAATTTAATGTAACCTTGTACCTTCTTAGCCATATGAATTCCTCCTTTGCGGTCATCGCAGGTGGCTCCTGCTCCCGCATGTTCCATGCCGGGTTATTCCGGCAAAATGCCGCCGATGCAGTCATATCAGCCACTTCCGTGCCGACTGTCCGTCAGCCACGCGGCAACAAACAGATGCGCAGTGCATCTGATTCGTCCTTACTTTTTCGTTTCCTGCTGTCCTTCTCAGTTCGTCTTGCGAAGCTCTGCAAAACTGATCTCGACAGGCGTTTCTCTTCCAAACAGCTCCACACTGATGGTCGCAATCTCTTTGCTGTAATCCAGCTTCGAAACAATACCAAGCGTATCCTTCCAGACACCTGCAATAACAGCAACGCTGTCGCCTTCTTCGAAATCGACCTTCGTATCTGCCACGTGAATGCCGAGATTTTTCATCTCAGCCTCCGTCAGCGGAACAGGCTTCGATCCCGGTCCCACAAATCCTGTCACACCTCTGGTATTGCGAACCACATACCATGTCTCATCATTCATGATCATGTTGACGAGGACATATCCCGGGAACAGTTTCCTCTGCGTCAGCTTTTTCGAACCATTCTTGAGTTCGTACACATCCTGCAGCGGAATCATCACTTCAAAAATCTGATTCTCCAGATGGCGATTCTCGATTGTCTTCACAAGCCCCTCGCGGACCTTGTTCTCGTATCCGGAATAGGTATGAGCAACGTACCATCTGGCAACATCGCTGATTGCACTCTCATCCAGCTGTTCGCCGTCCGCTGTGCCTTCCTGCTGTGCCTCAAGCGATTCTGTCACCAGCGCCGCCTGTGCGTCGTCTGCGGCAGCATCTCCCTGATTCAGTACACGCTCTGCCTCTGCCTTCTCAATATCTGCAGCTTTTTTCGTGAAATCGGGGCGTTTGATCTCCCGGACTCCCGGAAGCACTCCGGCCTTGACACGAACCTTCAATTCTTTGTTATCTGCCATTGATTTACCTCTTCTGATCCGTCATCAGCCGCCGATGGTAATGCCGATCAGAATGTCGATCAGATTCTGGAATCCAAAGTCAATCAGTGCAATCATTCCACCCACAATGACGCTGACGATCAGAACAGCCGCCAGCTGCTTGAGCAGAGTGTCGCGATCCGGCCAAATGATCTTCCTGAACTCAGCCTTTACGCCCTTCATGAACTTAACCGCCTTGGACTCTTTGGCCTTTGTCTTGTCGTTTGCCATACGCTCCTCCAACGAACAAACGAATTACTTCGTCTCTTTGTGCAGAGTATGCTGTCTGCAGAATCTGCAGAACTTCTTAACCTCCATACGATCCGGATGAGCCTTCTTATCCTTGGTCGTGTTATAGTTGCGGCGCTTGCACTCCGTGCAGGCAAGAGTAATTCTGGTACGCATAGTCATTAACCTCCAAATGATAAACTATACTCCGGTAATCGGCGGATACAATGTCACCTCCCGCCTCCCGGTTTACGTGCGCAGGCATCAAGCCTTCGCGCACAAAAAAAAGATCTCTTGTCGATCTTCTTGTCAAAGGATAGCATTATGCCTTTCCGGCTGTCAAGTACTTCTTTTCCCGCCGGCAGGTGCAGAACTGCAGCACTTCACCTTCCGGCGATTTCACAGATAATATCTGCGCATCCGTCGATTCCGTACGTGGAGCTTTTAAGACACAGATCGTAGTAATCGGCATTTCCGAATTCCGTATCCGTGTAGTAACTGCAGTATTTTCTCCTTGCCTTGTCCACTGCGCGCATGCGGTCTGCAATCTTTGCTTCCGGCAGTTCCGGCAGACGTTCCTTCATATGCTGCAGGCGGAAAAAAGCATTCGCGGAGATGAACACATGCAGTGTGCGGTCGAACTCCTGCAGAATGGCGTTGGCATTTCTCCCGACAATAACACATTTTCCCTTCGATGCAACCTTCAGAACAGCATTTCGCTGAGCACGGAACAGCTCCTCCTGAATCGTCCTGCTGTACATATTGAACAGGCTCTGTCCAAAGCCGAAATCAAACGGAACCTTCTCATCATATTCTGCAAAATATTCCTTTGAAAGATCAGCGGATTCCATTGCCGCATGCATAATCATATCCCGATCGCAGTAATAATATCCAAGTCTGTCTGCAACCTTTCTGCCGATTGCGCCTCCGCCTGCTCCATATTCTCTGCTGATTGTGATAATGCTCTTCATGTTTCTCTCCTACAGCACTTTATTTAAGAAGTCAATGGTCCGCGCTTCCCTCGGATGG
>CAVAJA010000042.1:0-4343 GCA_963588615.1 Lachnospiraceae bacterium
AGAACTTCCTGGGTGCGGATTATTTCATGGGGAGGGAGAGCGCGGACAACGCCAAATTCTTTTCAGATTACCTGGCAGCGAGGACGGGGAGGAACATTCCGGTGAGGTATAAATTCCTTGACAAGGGTAGGAAATTCTCGGACAATTATCAGGATCTGCGCAGTGCAGTGAATACCGAAGCAATTCATATGGAAATCGAGGAAGACGGGGACTGACGGATGAGCAAGAGAGGCGGATTTCCCGGCGGCATGGGAATGCCGGGGAACATGAACAACCTGATCAAACAGGCACAGCGTATGCAGAGCCAGATGCAGGAGAATAAAAAGGTACTGGATGAGAAAGAATTTACAGCGACAGCAGGCGGTGGAGCGGTATCGGTAACTGTCCTTGGAACCAAGGAAATTAAGAACCTGACGCTGGACAAGGACGCAGTGGATCCGGAGGATGTGGAGACACTGCAGGATATGATTGTTGCTGCATTGAATGAGGCAATGAGGCAGGTGGATGCGGAGAGTGAGAAGCTCTTTGGCGGAATGACCGGCGGAATGGGTTTCTAAAGTTGAATCTGTACAGTGGACATATCAATCAGCTGATTGACGAACTGGCGGCGCTGCCCGGAATTGGAAACAAGTCGGCGCAGCGCCTTGCTTTTTATATCATTGGGATGTCACCGGAACGCGTGAAGCGCCTGTCGGATTCCATTCGTGATGCAAAGGCCCATGTGCATTACTGCAGATTCTGTCAGAATCTGACAGACGCGGAGGTCTGTCCGATCTGCAGTGATGACAGGCGGGATCACGGAACCATTATGGTTGTGGAGAATCCGAGAGATCTTGCGGCTTATGAGAAAACCGGAAAATACAATGGAACATATCATGTCCTTCATGGGGCCATTTCGCCTATGCTGGGCATCGGCCCTGCGGATATTCGATTGAAGGAACTGATGCAGCGGCTGCAGGAGGGAAATGTGCAGGAGGTGATCATTGCCACGAACTCCAGCCTTGAGGGTGAAACGACGGCAATGTATATCAGCAAACTCATTAAGCCGTCCGGAATTAAGGTGACGAGAATTGCCAGCGGAGTACCTGTAGGCGGCGATCTGGAATATATTGATGAGGTGACGCTGCTGCGGGCATTGGAAGGACGAAAGGAACTCTGAAGAGGGCAGATAATATGAGCGTAAAAAAACAGCGGTTTGGTCAAACAAGGGATGGCAGAGAGATCACAATCTATACGATTGACAACGGCATCATCAGTGCACAGGTGACGGATTTCGGCGCGAATCTGGTGAGCCTTCTGGTGCCGGACGTCAAGGGAACCGTGCAGGATATTATTCTTGGATATGACAGAGCAGAGGGATATCTGGACAACGGATGCTTCTTTGGCTCATTGATTGTGCCGATTGCAAATCGAACCGGAAAAGCGTCCTTTGTTCTGGACGGACAGAGAGTTGATTTGCCTGTCAATGACGGTCCCAATAATCTGCACACAGATTTTGAAAATGGTTCCCACAAAAGGCTGTGGAAGGCACTGACCGGCGAGAACTTTGTGACCTTTATGCTGGAAATGGCGGAGGGTGATCTGGGCCTTCCGGGCAACAAGAATATAACGGTGACGTATTCTGTGACGGATCAGAATGCACTGTCCATCCACTATCATGTGACATCAGATCGCCACATGATCATTAATCCGACCAATCATGCGTACTTCAATCTGAACGGACACAATTCCGGCAGCATTGAGGGGCAGGAACTGATGCTGAACGCGCATGCCTTTACACCGGTAGGAGCAGGATCCATTCCGACAGGAGAGATTCGAAGCGTGGAAGGAACGCCGCTCGACTTTACAGTCAGCAAGCCGATTGGACGAGATATTAACGCAGAGGATGAACAGCTTGGACTGGTGGGAGGCTATGACCACAATTTCGTCATAGACGGCTGGAGCGGAAACGGGGATATGCTGCATGCGGCAACAGCGTTCAGCAGACAGTCCGGCCGCAGAATGGATGTGTATACGAATCTGCCCGGAGTGCAGTTTTATGCGGGCAATTTCATTGAATGCGGGATTGGCAAGGGAAAAGAGCACTCCACCTATGGAAAACGCAGTGCTTTTTGTCTGGAGACTCAGTATTATCCGGATTCGATCCACCACGACAATTTTCCTGATTATGTTTTCGGGGAGAATCGCGTGTATGATTCTACTACGGCATATCATTTCAGTATCAGGCAAGAAAACTAATGGCAGTTATTAAATTTCGAAATCCATACAGTCAGCTGATGCCGGAGAATGACTCCGATGAAGATGATTACGACTATGAAGAGGATGATGGCCGCATTTTTATCGACGAGGAGATAGAGGACAGCGAACGTTTATGGGAAAGGCGCAGAGAGATCCTGCGCCTTGTTTTGCATTGGGGATGGATTGCCGGGGCAGCAGCAGGTTTTCTGGCACTGATGGTCTTTCTGGCATCTCAGAGGGTCTATACAGGTGCATCGACGAGTACCATTCTGGAAATGGATTCACAGGAAGGTACGGAGTTTGCGGCACTGGGCAGCAATATTGTCTATTACAGTAAGGATGGAGCCAGCTGTCTGAATTCAAACGGGACACTCATCTGGAGTCAGTCGTTTGAAATGCAGAAGCCGCTGACCTCTGTGTCCGGAGATGTGATGGCGATCGGAGATTACAGCGGCAGTACGATTTATCTTTTTGGTGAGAAGGAAATTATTGGTTCGGTGAACACCAATATGCCGATTCGTGCCTTGTCGGTTTCAGAAAGCGGCGAGGTGGCCGCCGTACTGGCAGATACCGATGTCACCTGGGTGTACCTGTTTGATAAGTCCGGCAATACCATTGCGTATTTTAAAACAACGATGGAGCAGTCAGGATATCCGATCAGTGTATCGGTATCTCCCTCGGGAGAACTGGTCTGTGTATCCCACCTGCTGACCAAAAGCGACGGGGTTTCTACCAGCATTGCTTTCTATAATTTTGGAAGCGTGGGACAGAATGCGGCGGAGAATAATGTCAGCGGGTTCAATTACGAGGACGAGATTTTTCCGGTTACGGCATACTTGAGCAACAGCGTCTGTGCAGCGGTATCGGATTCCAGAATCGTTTTTTTTACAGGGAAAGAGATTCCGCAAAGCAGTACAAATGCGATGTTCACAGATGAGCTGAAGGGAGTTTATATAGGGGAAAACTATATTGGACTTCTTTTCGAGGACACGAGCGGCGAGGAGGATTATTCTCTGCAGATTTACGACATTTCCGGGCAGATTGCAGGGACAATATCTTTCTCAATGGATTTCACGGAGATCGGAATTGCAGGGAAGAATGTCTTTATCAGCAGTCAGACCAGACTTCTGATCTACAATGTGAACGGGCGGCAGAGATACGATGGAGAATTCGAAGAATCCGCCCGGGAAGTTGTGCCGAGAGATGACACAATGAGCAGATTCTATCTGGTGACAGAGAACGGACTGGAACAAATGGTTTTGAGATAAACGTCACACGGGTGATGCATCTTTGGAGACGTTGGAAAGGAAGTATGTGACACCATACATTATTCTGATTCTTGCTGCAGATGTTGCGGTACTTGCCGGGATGACTGTGCACGGATGCAGGCAGGGGTTTGCCGGGACGATTTCAAGAGTGATTTCATTGATTGCTTCCATTGCGGTGCTAATGCTGATTTCCTCTATTGTACAGGGATATCAGAACGGAAATACATCGAACCTGATCATCGGAGTTTTGCTGCTGGTCATTATGGGGGCGGTATACAAACTGATTCATGCGATTCTGACATCCATTCGATTTCTGGCGGGACTGCCGATCCTGGGCGGATTGGACAAGATATTAGGAATTGCAGCAGGATTCATAGAGGGGGTTGCAATTTTATACGCAGCGGAATATCTGCTTCGAATGTATCTGCTGCAGTGATTGTGGATGCTGCGAAGAAGAACACAATGTCATAATTGCTGAACAATGGACAATATATTGTAGTACCCAGGGGATCGAAAACACAATTTCTGGAATAGTAAAAAAATATTAACGAAATGTAAAAAAACACTTGCAAACGGCAAAACGCAATGATAGAATACAATTCGCCTCGAATGAGGGGCAAAACTTGAAAGGTCAGATCACCGATGCACAAAGAAATCGGATTCATCTAAACAAGAAATTTTAAAAAATAAAAAATTCTTGTTGACAAACAAAAAGATCTGAGTTATCCTATCAGAGTTGCAGCTCACAAGAGAGCGACAACGACCTGCCTTGCAGGACATGTCGAAAGACATGATGAAACATCTCAATCAAATAGTGACAATCAAATAGAAATGCAA
>CAVAJA010000043.1:0-4883 GCA_963588615.1 Lachnospiraceae bacterium
CGCAGATTGCAGGTGCAGATTCCCTGCCCTCCAGTGCGCAGAGCCCGCAGATTGCAGGTGCAGATTCCCTGCCCTCCAGTGCGCAAAGCTCGCGGATTGCAGGTGCAGATTCCCTGCCAACCGTCCAGCGTGCAGATTTTCCATCAAAAAAGCCACACTGCTCTCCTGCAGTGTGGCTTTCCTTTTCGTTTATGCACCTGTTCCGTGCGCCGACTTCCGCATGAACCGGCTGCTGAATGGATGCCGGCAAATTTGCACCGGTTGTCGGCAGTGATTACTGATACATGTCATCGTCTGATTTATAGTTCAGCACATCCTCATTCAGTTTCACGCCGAAGGCCTTTCCGATGGCTCGAAGATTATCGTCCTCGATGACCTGACGAAGCTTCTTTCCTCCGTTTGCAGCCATTGCAATGGAAGCGATCTGAGCTGCTTTCTCAATGGTATGCATCAGTCCGAAGGCAGTATCAAAATCCGGCCCTGACACGAACAGACCGTGGAATGCCCAGATTGCCGCATCATATTTTTCCATCTCCTTGCAGGTTGCCTTCGCGATCTCTGCACCGCCCGGTATCATCCACGGCACGACTCCAACTCCTCCCGGGAATACCACGCAGCACTCCGTCGCACTTTTCCACAGCATTCTGGTGAACACCTCTGCCTTCAGCGGCAGCACATAGGTCAATGCAATCACATATGGGGTATGTGCATGGTAAATGACCCGGTTTGCTCCGTTCGTCACCCGCTTTCTTACGGAATGGTTCATGAAATGCGTCGGGAACTCACTCGTCGGTCTGCCGCCGTTTTCCAAGCCCCAGACGATGCGGTAGCTGTCTCCCGCTTCGTTGATCTCCACGATGCAGATGTTGTTCTGCGGTTCGTGGCTGACGTTCTGCAGAAACTTGCCGCTTCCTGTGGAGATGAAATACTCACCCTTCAGATTGTCTGCCGAAACGCCCATTGCACACCACTCGCCCGGAACCGGCTTAAAATAAGGACGACACTCCTCAACCTCCTCCGGCTTCATGCGATAGGTCAGGTTGCCGCCGTTTCTCTCATGCCACCCCTGTCTCACTCCATCGGCACACATCTGAATGTACTCTTCGATAACGCGAACGCCCAGTATACTATTCATATTCACCTCCTAAAGTGATGCTTACGATCCGCACTGCTGACGGTTTGACGTCCCCGACAAGCGCAGTTTCTGATCGGCCCCGGCACTGCTGCCGCCCCGGTCTTTGAACTCTGCTTTGAGTTAATCACATTTTTCATGTAATATAAAGCTATTATGTATGACTACCCTTTTCTGGATCCCAACTACATATCGGCGGAGGAGCAGCAGCTCCTCGAGAGCGGAATTTCCGTACAGAAGGATCTCTACACCAGCAAGGCGGACTTTGTCATTGAAAGTGATAAGTTTCTGAAGAGTTCAGATGATGACATCACCATCCGCAGACACACCCGCTTTGTGGATTTTCCCACCCACCGGCACGATTATGTCGAGATCTTCTATTGTCTTTCCGGCTCCGTGGTACATGAAATCAACGGTGTCTCCATCGAGATCAAGGCCGGTGAGCTCCTGTTCATGAACCAGCACATCGAGCATGCCACCAAAGCCTGCGGCAAGGAGGATCTGGGACTGAACATCATCATCCGCCCCACATTCTTTCAGAACACCCTGTCCATGATCAATAAAAACAATATTCTGGCGGATTTCATCTACAATGCACTGGAGAGCGAGAGCTGCATCGGACAATATCTGTACTTCACCGTTTCCGACAATCCCTGCATTCAGAATCTGATTCACAACGCCGTGTACCTTTTGATGAACCGGCCGCAGAACTGGCATCGGCTGTCCGAGAGCACCTTTTCCCTTCTCTTCCTGCACATTCTCAGCAACGCGGAGAACATCCTGCTGGATCACACGAATGAGCAGAGCAATGTCCTGATGGTCGTAGTCCGCCGGTATCTTCTGGATCGCTACGATACCGGAACCCTCCACGAGCTTGCGGACCAGATCGGCTATACGCAGTCCTCTCTCAGCCGCATGATCAAAAAATATTCCGGATCAACCTTCAAGGAGCTGCAGACCCGGCAGCGCATGCGCATTGCAATGTATCAGCTGTCCTCTACAGGACTCCCGGTCGCAGAAATTGCTTCCTGCGTCGGCTACGAAAACCTGAACTTCTTCTATAAACAATTTCGGAAAACCTACGGGGTGACGCCGAACGAAGCGCGGCGGCAGAACAACCCCCGCTGAATCCTGACCGCTTCTCCTTGACACAGTGCTTTTGCACTCTTCTTTCGGGTTTCTGTCTTTAACCGAATTTTAATCAATTCGTATCTATTTAGCACCCGCATCTCGAATTTGCGTTGCATATCCTCGATGTAGCTGACCAGAGGGGCTACGTCCCTTGGCCACCTGTCAATTTCAATCATGAATTTGTCCGCAGGCGGCCAATTCATGTTGAAATTGACAGGTGCTAAACAGATACCTCAAATCAGTCAAATCCGCGGCGCCTTTATCTGCAGATCACATCCACCGGGATGTTCAGGATCTTAGCAACCTTCAGAATGGTGTCAATATGTCTTCCGACTGCAGCTGCCATGTGGTGTGTCGGACCGGCCTCGGACCACTTGTTGCAGAACTCTCTGCAGGGAATCGAGAATTTCGTGCGCATATTCGTGTCGCCGAAGGTAAAGATCGGTCCGGGCTGATTCTCACCCTCTGCCACAACGAACTTGAAGTTTCCATCCTTGTCCTGTGTAATGGCCAGATAGGTAACCGGTCCTGTCGGAGGATAGAACTGCGTCAGATAGCCGCCGCCGACTTTTCCGTGGAACACCTTTACAATCTTCATTGTCGGCTTATGGGCCTGAGAAATCGCCGCGTCGCCAGAACCGGAATGACCGATGATGCAGATATCCTCGTTGAAATCGATGGAGTACATTTCAGAGAGCTGACCTGTTCCGGAAATGGTCTTCAAGATCGACATTGCCATGGCAACCTTGATGTCCCCTTCCACGGCGCAGGCAGTGCCCTGATTGATCAGCATGGAGAAGGCAGGGATCAGCATCGAATCCAGCTTTCCTGCAACGCCCTGTGCCTTGCCGGCGTAGTGCGAAGCAACCATTCCCAGGTCCTCATCCTTTACCCACTGTTCGAAGGCAAGGACATGTTTTGCCATATCGACGATATCCTCATCATCTGCCGACGCGCCGCCTTCAATCTCGAATGTGTCGATGATGTCCTGCGCCTTTGCATGAATGGCCTCTTCGTCGTCAATGCCGTCTGCGATGGACCACATATCTTCCCAGTCAAACTGCTTTGTGTACAGCCCCATCCGGTTATACAGATTTGTCTCGTCAATGTACAGATCCATCATGCCGGGATAAGGCCGCCCGATCTGTGCAATATTGGTCTGGCGGAAGCGTCTGCGAACCTGCGCCGCACGGCACCACTCATCAATCTCCTTTGCAACCTCCGGATCGCCGCCTTCCACCACACCGGTGATCACCGCGTGGCGCTTTCCGGCGCGCTCCAGATCTGCCACTGCCTCACCTACTCCGCCGCAGGCATACAGATCTCCGAGCCAGATCGGAATATCGGTGTTCTCATAATCAGGAGCCAGCTTCTTCTGCACATTGATGCATACCACCGGCACATCCAGATCACGGATTGCAGGAAGAACATTATAGGATGTGGCATAGGTCAGCATCTGCAGGAATACCAGATCAACGTCCGCTGCACGGAACAGATCTCCTGCAGCCATTGCCTGCTCCTTGGTCGTCACCATTCCGCCGTCAATGATCTCAACCGTGTCCGGGATGGTCTTTTTGAATGCCTCGAACTGAGCCTCAAAATTCGGGATCAGCTGAGGGAACTGCGGAAGATATGCTCCCAATGCGATTGAAAATACTCCGATTTTTGCTTTTGTGTTTACCAGCATGCTTGCCTCCTTATGCTGCAGCCCTTCTGCGGCTGCGAACTGCCGTTTTCTGCGGCATTCCCGGACAGTTTCTGTCCGAAAATGCCCTGCTCCGCTTTATTTCTGCGGCTCGAAAACCTTGATTTCAAAAGAATCATGAATGCACTGTCTTGCGGCCTGCAGATTCTCCAGTTCTCCATCTTTGATGGCCTGTGCCATCAGGTTTCCGATTGCGGTTGCTTCCCCGGGACCTGCGAACACCGTTTTGCCGGTTGCATTGGCGGTCAGCTGATTCAGATAAGCCGCATTGGATCCGCCGCCGATGATATAAATTCTGTCATAGGTCCTGCCGGCGACCTTTTCGAGTCCCTCCACCGTTTTGCCGTACGAATCGGCAAGGCTCTGATAGATCACTGCTGCCAGCTCTCCCGGCGTCTGCGGCACCGGCTGATCGGTGGATCTGCAGTATTCACGAATGGCCTCCGTCATGCTCTCCGGCGACAGGAACCGCCCGTCGTTCACGTCCACTCTGGACGGAAATTCAACGCACTCCTCCGCCATCCCGCACAATTGCGCAAACGAATAGGCATCCTGATACTCGTGGCGAACGGACTGGATCATCCACAGTCCCATGATGTTCTTCAGAAACCGGAACCGATGATCGTATCCACCTTCATTGGTCAGATTTTCCGCTGCGGCTTCCTTCGTCAGAATCGGCTTCTCATTCTCGATTCCCATGAGCGACCATGTTCCGGAGCTGATGTAAATGCCATCCTTCTGTACCTGCGGTACCGCCATAACTGCCGATGCCGTGTCGTGACTGCCGCAGAGGATCACCTCCAGATCAAAGCCGACCGCTTCCTGAATTTCCGGAAGGAGTCTTCCTGCCGATGTGCCCGGCAGCTGCAGCGGCAGAAAAATTCTGCTCGGAATTTCCAGCATCTCCATCAGTTC
>CAVAJA010000044.1:0-3025 GCA_963588615.1 Lachnospiraceae bacterium
ATGTTCGAGATATCGTAGCTTTCCATGCGGTCCGCCCTGGATATTCCCAGAAGGTTTGCAATCTCATGCACGGCCCCGATGGTGCGTCCCTCCTCCCTGCGCAGTCTTTCCTTATCCTTATGCAGCAGAAGTGCCGCATTCTGCATGGCAAGGGACACCAGGCGTTCTTTCTGTCCCTTCTGCGGGATCACAATGGAGACCTTCCCTTCTCTTTTCTGAGCAAGCCACTGCTCCAGAATCTTCCTGTCCTCCACATCCTCCGGCAGCATGATGACGGGCGGAATAAACGGCGTACCGGCATAAAACTGCTTCAGGAACTCTGACAGAATCTCTGCCTCTGACTTGCCGCCCACGTGGTTCATATAAAAATGTTCCCGTCCCATCAGCCGACCGTCGCGAATGAAAAATGTCTGTACCACAGCATCCGCATCGGCATTCTCGTGATCTAGCGCGATTCCCAGAATGTCGCGATCCTCTCCGACTCCCTCCGACATCTTCTGCTTCTGTGCCACCTGCTGCACACTCTTGATCAGATCACGATATTTTGCCGCCTCTTCATAATTCAGCTGTTCGGAGGCTGCCTCCATTTTCCCTCTCAGATCCTTCAGAATGCGGCTGTAATTGCCCGACAGGAATTCCATTGCCAGCTCCACCCGTTCCCGGTACTCCTCCGGGCGGATTCCGTCCGGGACGCAGGGACCTGTACATCGCTTCATATGATAGTTAAGGCACGGCCGCTCCTTTCCGATGTCCCTCGGAAGATTCCGTCCGCAATCCCTCAACCCATACATGCGGTTCAGCAGCTCAATGGTGTCATGCACCGCCGCCGCACTGGTAAACGGTCCGAAATATCTTGCCTTATCTTTTTTGCGGATTCGTGAAAACAGAATCCTTGGATAGGTCTCGCCGACCGTCACCTTGATATACGGGTAGGTCTTGTCATCCACCAGCAGCGTGTTGTATTTCGGACGATGCTCCTTGATGAGATTGTTCTCCAGAATCAGAGCCTCCAGTTCCGAATCCGTGACGATGTACTCGAACCTGGCAATCTGCTTTACCATCTGGTCAATTGCGGGACCCCTTCCGATATTGCTGCGGAAATAGGATCTCACCCGGTTGTGCAGCACCTTGGCCTTTCCCACGTAAATAATCACATCGCGGGCATCATGCATGATGTAAACCCCTGGTTTTCTCGGCAGCTTCTGCAATTCCTCCTCAAAATTGAAATCCGTGTGCTCATTTTTCAGCAGCTTCCGCCTTCGTTTCTTTGTCTCCTGATCTGCTCTCTTATTCTCTTCCATCATTTTGCTTCGTTCCTGTTCTGATGCGGGAAGATCAACATCTCCGTTTTTCCATATCGGAAGACCTGCGCTGCGACCGACGCAAAAGGCGGAGCCCCATGTATGCGGCTCCGCCAAATTCTGTCATTTCTGTGCTCTTTTCCCCGTCATTCAGCGAAAATGCAGATATGACGTACCGAACGATTTTTACGAATCCAGCCGATCCATCGGTGCGTTCGAAAATCGTCCCACAGGTCCCTGCGTTCTGCTCTCGCTCTTCGATCCTGCAGTCTCTGAGCTGTCCCCCTCTGCCGGCTTTTCTTCCTTCGAAGCAGTCTCATTCGAAGTGGTGTCAGCTGCCGGCTCCTGCACGGATTCCACGCGGTCAGATGCCTGTACCGGGTCGGGCTGTTCCATTCCTTCCTGCTGTGTGCCGTTCTCTGCAGACGAACAGGACTCCTGCGGCTGCTCCGGTGCGCGATGCTCCTCTTTGGCCAGCTGCTCCTCGAATCTCTGAGCTGCCGTCTTCTCTGCCCCCGCCGGCTCCGGGATTCCTTTGGTTTTGCGGTACAGCTTCATGAACTGCTCGCCTGTAATGGTCTCTTCCTTGATCAGATAAGCTGCAATGACGTCCATGACATCCATATTCTCGGAGAGAAGCTTTTTCGCTTCCTGATAACAATTCTCCATGATCTGGCGAACCTCTTCATCCACGGCAGCTGCCGTCGCATCCGCACAGTTCATTGCAGCCCGGCCTTCCAGATACTGACTTTCCACCGTAGCCAATCCCATCAGACCGAAGCGCTCGCTCATTCCGTACTGCGTCACCATCGCCTTTGCCAGACCGGTTGCCTTCTCAATATCGTTGGAAGCCCCCGTCGTGACAGATTTGAATTTCAATTCCTCTGCCGCACGGCCGCCCAGAAGACCTACGATCATATCATGCAGCTCTTCCTTGGAGTTCAGATAATGCTCCTCCTCCGGAACCTGCATGACATACCCCAGTGCTCCCATCGTGCGCGGCACAATGGTGATTTTCTGCACCGGCTCTGCATTTTTCTGCAGGGCATTGATCAGCGCATGTCCAACCTCATGGTAGGAGACCACTTCCCGCTCATGCTGGTTCATGACGCGGTCCTTTTTCTCCTTTCCTACGAGGACAACCTCAACGGCCTCCAGCAGATCCTTCTGGGAAACATATTCGCGATGATGCTTTACCGCGTTGATGGCAGCCTCGTTGATCATGTTCGCGAGATCCGAACCGACTGCTCCGCTGGTTGCAAGTGCGATGCCGTTCAAATCCACGGTCTCGTCCATCTTCACGTCCTTGGAATGAACCTTCAGAATTTCCACGCGTCCCTTCAGATCCGGACGATCCACAATGATCCGCCTGTCGAACCGCCCCGGACGCAGCAGCGCCTTGTCCAGAATTTCCGGACGGTTCGTCGCTCCCAGAACCAGAATTCCCTTGGCAGAATCAAAACCATCCATCTCAGACAGGAGCTGGTTCAGTGTCTGCTCTCTCTCCTCGTTGCCGCCGCCGTATTTCGAATCACGGCTCCGTCCGATGGCATCAATCTCATCGATGAAGATGATGCAGGGGGCATTCTTCGTCGCCTCACGGAACAGATCGCGCACGCGGCTCGCACCCACACCCACATACAGCTCAATGAAATCGGAGCCTGTCAGAGAGAAAAACGGTACATGTGCTTCTCCTGCAACTGCCTTGGCAAGAAGGGTTTTGC
>CAVAJA010000045.1:0-6826 GCA_963588615.1 Lachnospiraceae bacterium
GACCTCCTCCTGTGCATGGGAAAGATGAACGCCTCCCCCCACACACAGGATCGGCTTTCTGGCACGGGTAAGCTCATGCATCACTTTTTTAATCTGAACGGCATGCCCTTCCACAGTAGGCTTGTAGGTCCGCATGGAAATCGTCTTCGGATACTCGAAGTGCCGCACGGTCTGCTGCTGGATGTCGCACGGCAGATCGATGAGCACCGGTCCCGGTCTGCCGGTTCCTGCAATGTAAAAAGCTTCTTTCACAATGCGCGGAATCTCTTCCGCCTTCCGCACGATATAGCTGTACTTCACGAAAGATTCCACAGCACCTGAGATATCTGCCTCCTGAAAGACATCGCCGCCCACCTGACTCGAATCCACCTGTCCGGTAATGCAGATCATCGGAATGCTGTCTGCAAAAGCCGTTGCAATTCCCGTAATCAGATTTTCCGCACCGGGTCCGCTGGTTACCGCCACCACTCCGATTCTCCCCGTAAGACGCGTATATCCGCTGGCCGCATGCGCTGCATTCTGCTCCTGCCTCACCAGAATGGTTTTAATCTCCGTGTTCAAAATACTGTCATAAAAAGGTGCAATCGCAACACCCGGATAACCGAATACGTACTCCACCTGTTCCTTTTCAAGACACCGAATTAATATATCTGCTCCGTTCATGCCAATGTGAGCTCCCCTGCTCGCCTTCTCAATCTGCCCGTCGTGTCCCGACCTTCCAAAAATTTTCTGCGGAATTCCCTTCCTGCAGACATCTGTCATCCCCTGTTTCTATTCCGAACTTTCCGCAGTACTCATTCACTCAGGCCGCCGAAGAGATTAGCCAGCGGCTTTACCACCTTGGAAAGATCCTGAATGGAATCATTCAGTGTCTCCACATCAATGCTGCCAAGGGTATCCGTCCCTGCAGATGTCAGCTCCTGCAGATCCTCTGTGATTCCGCTCATTTCATCCAGCATATCCGACGCTTTGGTCGTCATCTCCGTCACCTGCTCCGACATCGCACGGATCTCATCCGTGGTCGTCTGTATGCTGTTCATCGCTGTGACCCACTTCGGAACCACCAGAACAAAGGAAGCCGTCAGAACGATTGCCGATATCACGCTGGCGATCATTATAATCTTAAGGTACAGCGTCCTCTTTTTCTGCTCTTTCTCATTTTGTTCCGCATATGTCTGATTCATCTGTTCCATAATGCTTCTCCATTCCTGCATCTGCAATCCAATCGTTTCAGGCTGTTCTGCACAAAGTGCTGCACTGCTGCCGCCTCATTCCCCGGTCTGCTTCAGCGCTTCCAGCATCAGGCTGATGCACCGTCCGGCCGACTGATAGGCAGCATTCCCTTCATGAAGGGCCGTTTGATCCACTGTTTCTGTGTCAAAAGCCGCGTGATACTCTCCCTTTGCCTCCTGAAGATAGTCCGAAGCTTTCTTGCACAGCTCCCCGGCCTCCTCGTATCCCTCCGGGACCGATACCTGTGCTGCAGAAGCCGCCGCTTCTGCCATCTCATCCACTGCCAGCAGGATCTCCTCCCCCGCATTCTCGGCCGAAACTTCCACCTCATCGATCCGCTCCTGACAGGAGGACACCTCATCACAGAAATTCTGCATCTCCTCCGCGTAGGTCTGCATCCGGGTCAACTCATCCTGACGGCTTGAACATCCTGTCGCTCCAAGGAGAAACAGAATCAGAAATCCCCGTATTCTCCAGGCTTTTCCGTGCATTGTCACACTCATTCTCCGCGGTACAGAACCTTCTTAAAGGTCTTTTTGCCTCTCTTTACAAGAATTCCGTCCTTTAACGCTTCCTTGGTGTAAGACAGCTTCAGGTCCGTCACCTTTTCGTCATCCACCGTGACACCGCCCTGCTGCACCGAGGTCCGCGCATTGTTGCGTGATTTCTCAAAGCCGCCCTTCACCAGAATTCCGAGAATATCGATGGTTCCGTCCTCCTGGAAATCCTCGTCCTTCAGAACCGCTTCCGGAAGATTCGCCGCATCTGCCGATACACCTGCTCCGCCGAACAGCGCATTGGCACCGGCCTCTGCTTTTCTCGCCTCATCCTCGCCGTGCACCAACGTCGTAAGCTCATGCGCCAGAATCTTTTTCGCCTCGTTCAGCTGTGCACCTTCCCAGCTGTCCATCTCATCAATCTGTTCCAGAGGAAGGAACGTCATCATGCGGAGAAACTTCAGCACATCTGCATCATCAACGTTTCTCCAGTACTGGTAGAAATCATAAGGGCTTGTTTTATCCGGATTCAGCCAGACCGCACCGCCTGCTGTCTTCCCCATCTTCGTCCCGTCATGCTTCAGGAGCAGGGTTATGGTCATGGCATAGGCATCCTTCTGCAGCTTCTTGCGGATCAGGTTTGCTCCACCCAGCATGTTGGACCACTGGTCATCACCGCCGAACTGCATCTGGCAGCCGTAATCCTGATACAGCCGATAGAAATCATAGCTCTGCATCAGCATGTAGGAAAACTCCAGGAAGGACAGGCCGCTTTCCATGCGGTTTACATAGCACCGCGCGCGCAGCATTTCATTGACATTGAATTCCGCACCGATATCCCGCATGAATTCCAGAAAATTCAAATCCCGAAGCCAATCCGCGTTGTTTACCATCTGTGCCTTTCCCGGACCGAATTCTATAAACTTGCTCATCTGTTCCTTAAAACATTCACAGTTGTGGTCGATGGTCTCCACCGTCATCATCTTGCGCAGATCACTGCGGCCGGAAGGATCTCCGATCATGGCTGTGCCGCCGCCGACCAGTGCGATCGGCTTGTTGCCTCTTTCCTGCATTCTCTTCATGAGGAGAAGTGCCATAAAATGACCTACGTGAAGGGAATCTGCCGTAGGATCAAAACCGATGTAAAAGGTTGCCTTTCCGTTGTTGATCAGTTCCGCGATTTCCCTCTCATCGGTGAGCTGTGCAAGAAGCCCGCGTGCCTTGAGCTCCTCTGATAATGTCATATTCGTCTGCATGATTCCTCCTGCCTTCTGCCGGATTCAACGGCAGCATT
Organism: Lachnospiraceae bacterium; assembly: GCA_963588615.1. Classification (GTDB taxonomy): domain Bacteria; phylum Bacillota; class Clostridia; order Lachnospirales; family Lachnospiraceae; genus CAG-791. Next base: position 3,025 of record CAVAJA010000045.1, read on the forward strand.
CTCTCTTTTTATTTCCAGTTCAGCGCGCCGGACTCGATCTTCTTATCACGGAGCATCAGCTCCTTCACTGCGTCCGCCGGATTCTTGCCCTCATCCAGCACCAGATACACCTGATCAATGATCGGGGTCTCCATCTGATAACGAACCGACAGCTGGTGGGCAGCTCTTGCGCTGTAAACGCCTTCCACCACCTGCTGCACCTCCTCCATGGCTTCTTCCGGTGTCCTGCCCTGCCCGATCAGAATCCCGGCCCTTCGATTTCTCGAATGCATGGACGCACAGGTCACGATCAGATCGCCGATGCCGGTAAGCCCCGTGAAGGACTCCTGACATCCCCCCATGGCCATTCCAAGCCTTGCTATCTCTGCAATTCCACGCGTAATCAAAGCGGCCTTTGTGTTGTCTCCGTACCCCAGACCATCCGCGATTCCTGCCGCCAGCGCCACAACGTTTTTCAGTGCCGCTCCGATCTGCATTCCCAGCACATCCGGACTGGTGTATACGCGGAACACCTCACTCATGAAAACATCCTGTACATACAGAGCATCTTCGCGCCTCACAGCTCCTGCAACAATCGCTGTGGGAAGTCCTCTTCCTACCTCCTCAGCATGCGTCGGACCGCATAAAACAGCCGTGCGGCACTGCGGAATTTCCTCCTCAATGATCTGCGTCAGCGTCATGAGGGAATCTTCCTCAATTCCCTTTGCCACCGACACAATCAGCTGCCCTTCCTTCACATACGGACTCATCCGCTGTGCCGTACTGCGTGTAAACGGCGACGGAACCGCCAGAACCAAAAGATCCGTGCTGTCAATGGCCTTCTGCAGATCCGTGGTTGCCTTCACTTCGGCAGGAAGCTTCACCCCCGGGAGCTTTACCTTCTGTTCATGTTCCGTATTGAGCAGATCCACCTCTTCCTGTGAGACAGACCAAACCATCACCTCATGTCCCTTGGCAGACAGCTCATAGGTCAGTGCTGTTCCCCAGCTGCCTGCTCCCAACATTCCGATTCGTGCCACGCCGTATCCTTTCCGCCTGCTCCTGTCCCTCTCCCGGGCATCCGAGCCGGCCTTGTTTCAATGCTGCTGTTCTTCAGTTCTTCCCGTTCGTCTCTTTGTCCTTGTTTCGGAACAGATAGGTCTTGCTCTCATTACCGCTTCTGAGCTTTCGGATGTTCGCTCTGTGACGATAGTAGGCAAGAACCGTCAGCAATCCCATGATAACCGACAGCTCGGTCAGTGCTGCTGTACTCCCCGCAGGATACCACCCCAGCACTCCCTCTGCCACGACAGCCAGAAAGCACGCCGCATAAACGCACAGGGACCCCAGCGACACATAGTGCGTCAGCAGGAACGGAAGGAAAAACGCCGCAGCGGCCACCGGAAGGATTCCGATGTAAAAGCCAAAGGCGAATCCTGCCATAACGGCAACCCCCTTGCCTCCTCGAAATCCCATGTAAAAAGGATAATCATGACCCAGAACCACGCCTGCAAAAGCCCACATCTTCAGCAGATAAATCGTATCCGGATGCCTGCTTCCGAAGATGAGCTGAATCAGAAGGAGGCATAAAAGTCCCTTTCCCATGTCCAGAAAGAATACGATCAGCCCGGTATTCTTTCCCATAACCCGCATTGCATTCGTTGTTCCGGAATTCCCGCTGCCATAGTTCCGAATATCAATTCCCCTGCTCTTTCCGATCAGGAAAGCCCATTGAATACAGCCGAATCCATAGCCAATCACAAGACATAATATGCGCAGCATACTGCTTCCCGCCCCTAGTTATTTATTCTTTCCGTCCTCGTTCCGTTCCCGAATAACGAATTTAATCGGTGTTCCCACAAAGCCGAACGTGGAACGAATCTGATTCTCCAGATATCGAAGATATGAAAAATGCATCAAATACTTATAATTCACGAACAGCACAAAGGTCGGCGGCTTTACGCCTGCCTGTGTTGCATAGAAGATCCTCAGCATCTTTCCTTTATCCGACGGAGGCTGCTGCATGACGGCCGCCTCCGTAATGATCTCATTGAGAACGCCGGTCTGAACCCGGAGATTCTGGCTGTCTGAAACCATGTCAACCTCATCGTAGATGCTGTTCATCCGCTGTCCTGTTTTGGCAGATATATAGAGAATCTCCGCATAAGGCATAAAGGAAAGTGTCTGATGAATCTTCTTTGTAAAATTCTTCATCGTGGAATTGTCCTTTTTCAGGGCATCCCACTTATTCACCGCAATGATTACCGCCTTGCCTCTGTCATGGGCAATTCCCGCAATCTTTGCATCCTGCTCCGTAACGCCGTCTTCTGCCGAAATGACCAGCAGTGCAATGTCTGACCGCTCCACAGCCGCCACCGCGCGGAGAATCATATAATGCTCCAGCTCCTCCGAAATCTTGTTCTTGCGGCGAAGTCCGGCCGTATCGATAAAAATATAATCTTTTCCTTTGTGGCGAACCCTGGTATCGATGGCATCTCTGGTCGTTCCGGCCACATCCGACACAATCACGCGATTCTCGCCGATGAGACGATTCACAATGGACGACTTTCCCACATTCGGCTTCCCGATGATGGCAACCCGAACCGCATCGTCCTCTTCCAGTTCATCACTGCCGTCCGGGAAATGACGCACCACTTCCTCCAGAAGATCACCGATTCCGGTCTTGCCTGCTGCGGACACCGGAATCGGATCCCCGATCCCGAGGTTGTAAAATTCATAGACATCAGCCTGCATTTTCGTTGGCTTGTCCACTTTGTTGACCGTCAGAACCACCGGTTTTCCGGATCTGCGCAGCATGTCCGCAACCTTCGAATCTGCATCCTGCACGCCGGACTGAATGTCCACGATGAACAGAATGACATCGGCCATATCAATTGCAATCTGGGCCTGCTCCCTCATCTGGGAAAGAATGACATCGTTGGATTCCGGTTCAATTCCGCCGGTATCAATCATGGTAAAGCTATAATTCAGCCATGTGGCATCTGCGTAAATTCGATCTCTTGTAACTCCCGGAGTATCCTCTACGATCGAAATTCTCTCCCCTGCAATGGCATTAAAAAGGGTAGATTTTCCTACATTCGGCCGGCCGACAATAGCGACAATGGGCTTGTTCTTTCTTTTTGACATGAATTCTGTATCCTATTCGAAAACGACTCTTTTTTTCATAAATAAAACCACTGAGTCGATATTATAACATACTGCCTCTTTAAACGACAGGATAATGTATTCCGGCCTCAAATTTGCCCCAGTGCTGCTGCCGCAGGTTGCGCAAGCCTGTGAAACATAAATGTGGTAGACTATAAACGTTCCGCACAGATCAGCAACAGGAGCTAAGAATCCATGAGAATCATCGATTACTACAATATTGCAGCCGCCATTGCCGAGGCAGTACTGGTGCTTGCTGCTTTTTTTTCATACCGCAGACAGAGACTGCAGCCATCACAGACCCCGGGATCTGATTTTTTTTCCTTTCGGAACAAGAATCTCTGCCGCATTCTGTTTGTTCTGCTCCTTTTAGGCGGAGCTTTTCTTCGCATGTGGAATCTGACCGGTCTGCCCGACGGGCTCCAGCAGGACGAGGCCTCCATCGGTTATGAGGCTTATTGTCTTGCGTCGACCGGCATGGACCGCAACGGCTTCCATTGGCCGGTGTATCCAATCACCTGGGGATCCGGCGGCGGCAGTCCTCTGATGATCTACCTGAATGTGATCACGACAAAGCTGTTCGGATCCGGTATCTGGTCCATCCGCATTGTTCCCGCTTTCCTCGGGACCTTGACGCTCCTTTTGTTTTTCCTTCTCC
>CAVAJA010000046.1:0-2625 GCA_963588615.1 Lachnospiraceae bacterium
TCCTTACCGATTTCATGATTGAGGTAATCGGTCTCCGCCTGCGTGCGCCCGTCATTCCACAAAATTGCAGGGCGAAGAACACGATCTTCGGCGTCCAGCGCAACGAGACCGTGCATTTGTCCTCCGGCGCCGATGCCGGCCACCTGATCGGCGTCAAAGCCCTGCATCAGCTCCTTTATTCCATCCTTAACGGCACACATCCAGTCTTCGGGATTCTGCTCAGACCAGCCGGGCTTTGGGAAAAACAAAGGATATTCCTTGGAAACGATGTTCTCAATGGTTCCGTCCTCTTTCATCAGGAGGAGCTTGACGGCTGAGGTCCCAAGATCAACGCCAATATAAAGCATAATATTCTCCTTACCTTCTTTATGTTTCTGTGTTGCCTGCAGAATTTACAACTTCATTATGTGAATATCGCACAACAAAGTCAATGTAAGTATTACGAAAGGAATACAGATTGTCATATTCTGCGGGGGGTAAATTTCGAATACAGGCGTTGACTGATTCGGTTTGACTTATTGACTTAATGAGTTTATCCAAACTGGTCAGCGGCCTTTTCTCAAAATTGTGAATCCACATTACGCAATTGCGTATCCATTCAGCACACGCATCTCAATTTTCCTGCGAAACTCTCGATGTGACTGGGCAGAGGGACTTCGATGGATTAAAATAGAAGCATACTGTTAAAGGAGAAATGTTATGGCATATGAATTGCAGGAAGCCAGAAAATTAGTCATAAAAGCCGGATTGGAACTGCTCTCTTCCGGACTGATTGCCAGAACCTGGGGGAATATCAGTGCCAGGATCAGCGATACTCAATTTGTCATTACGCCAAGCGGATTGGCGTACGAGGATCTGACACCTGAGAAAATCGTCATCACCAACGTCAGTGACTGCAGTTATCAAGGGAGGCTCAAGCCGTCCAGTGAAAAATGGATTCACGCAGATGCCTACCGACTCCGGCCGGATGTTAATTTTGTGATTCACACGCATCAGAATTATGCTTCTGCGCTCAGCATTCTGGGCGAGACCATTTCCGAAATCCCGATGGAGGGAAACCTTCGTTCAATTCTGGGACCGGAGATTCCAACAGCGGGTTATGGCTTGAACGGTTCTCAGGAGCTTAGCCGCAATGTGATCCGTGCAATAGAGGAGCACCCCTCTTCTGCTGCACTGCTCATGTCCAACCACGGCGCAGAATGTATGGGGACGGATTACGCAGGCGCTTTTGCCATCGCACATGCGTTGGAAGATGTCGCAAAGAGCCGCTATCGCAGCATGCTGCAGGAGTCCGATCTCCTTCGCAGCATTCTGCCGACCAAAGAGGAAATGGATGCGGTGGATCTTTGCAGCAGCGATTTGTCCGGTTATTATCGAGTGGTCGATCCACGCCCGTATTCGATGCCTGCAGCGGTATTCTCGTCGGCTCCCTTTACCGCAGCGGCAAGCAGACTGCCGATTTCAGAGCTGTTCCCTTACATCGACGATCAGGCACAGATGATCGGAACCTCTCTTCGAGTGATCTCTCAGGATGCCGATGACCAGATGATTCAGGATGCTTTGCAGGGACGCAATGCGGTTCTCATCCGCGGAAAGGGAGCAATCTGCACCGGAGACTCTCCGGAAGATGTGGATGCTGCTGTCATGGTACTGGAAAAGGGATGTCGGGCAGCGCTCCTTGCGATGGCGGCAGGAGACGCCGGGAAAATCCCCCCCCTTCATCCGGAACATGCCGCGGCAGACCGCAGCAGCTATGTGAATTCCTATTCCAAGCTGAAAAACGCAGGGCGCGAGAACGGATTCTCGAGATCCTTGCCGTACGAAAGGTGAACCGATCATGTCTACCACTCAGAACTGCGACCCTTCTGCAGAATCCTATTCGCAGGAGGTGGATATTAAAAATACGTTGAAGATGCGGGAACTCCAGGAACAGCTCCCGCGTTTTTGCCGTCAATTTTTCCGCGGGATTGCGGACAGTACAGGAAGCCGCACTCGCCTGGCCTATGCCTATGACCTGCGGGTCTTTTTTGAGTATCTCCACGACAACAACCCGGAATTATCCAAGATGGAGATTCCTCATTTTCCGCTCTCCTTATTGGATCAGCTGCAAAAATCCGATATTGAGGAATTCATGGAATGGACAACCTACTACGTCAAGAACGGAAAGGTTTATACCAACGACGAAAGAGGAAAATCAAGAAAGCTTTCCGCCATCCGCAGCATGTACCACTATTTTTTTCAGTCAGAACTCATTGAGAAAGACATCGCAGAGCTGATTCCCATGCCGAAGCTGCACGAGAAACCGATCATACGTCTGGAGCCGAATGAAGTTGCAACGCTCCTGGATCAGGTGGAAGACGGCAGCGGCCTCACCAAATCCGAGCTGAAATACCACAGCAAAACTGCTGTTCGTGACACTGCGCTCCTGACGCTGCTCCTGGGCACGGGAATTCGTGTCAGCGAATGTGTCGGACTGGATCTGACTGACGTTGATTTCGACGAATGTGCTCTGAAGGTACATCGAAAAGGCGGATATGACGCCATTGTATATTTTGGAGAGGAGGTCGAGCGGTCTCTTCACGCCTACATGGAACAACGGGAGCAGATCCTTCCGCAGGATGGTTC
>CAVAJA010000047.1:0-5143 GCA_963588615.1 Lachnospiraceae bacterium
AGCCACTCCCGCACCTGCGGCAGCTCACCTGTTTCATCCAGCCACTCCCGCACCTGCGGCAGCTCACCTGTTTCATCCAGCCAGCCGGATACTCTTGGGATTTCACCGGTCTCATCCAGCCATTCCATATGCAGTTCATCTATTCCCGAATTCTCTGAAGAATTCTGAAAATCCTCTTTTTTCATAAGCTACAAGTATACCTTATGTGCATGGATTTTTACAGCAAGGTACGCTAAAATAGCTGTGCAATTATCATGTGCGTTCTTTGCCTTGATTGAGACAAAAAGCCGCGCAGAGCACCAACACGGAAAAGGATTTTTAGGAAATATGGCTAGTAAGATGTTTGACGATCTGGATATTCTCGACCTGGAGTCTCTCCTGGATGAATCCGATACGGAAATGGACGAAACTGCAGACAAGTCACATGTCGGGACGCCCGAACCGGAAACAAACGACACAGAAGATGATGCTGCAGCCGGAGCAGAGGACCACCCGGATGACGCTGCAGCCAATGCAGATACGCAAACAGATGAGGCAGCAAGACAAGCACAGGACGCATCGGCCCCGCCCGCAGACGAGACGGATGACGAATCCGATGATTGTACAGACAACGCAGATGTGTCGGAACAAGACTCCGCCGAGGACGCAGATGTGACGTCTGAGGACTCCGCATACGAGTCGGACGATGCAAAAACTCTGGAGGACGAGCTCTTCGAAGGCATCGAGCTCCTGAATCTGGATTCTCCCGAAAAGAAACCGGCTTCCCGTCCAAAGTCCCCCGCAAAACGAGGAACACCTGCTGTCCGTAAAAAGACAGATGTACGCGATGAAGATGCGGCAGAGGAAGATGCAGCAGATGAGGATGAACGGCCTTCTTTCCCGATTCATCTTGCTCTCCTTGCCGCTATTGCCGCCGTCGTTGTCATTGCCGTCATCCGTCTCCTTATATGGAACAACGGTGTGGAGCTCAAGGTGCATTCCGGTCAGAACAGCGGCAAGTACATCATTGAAGTCAATGACAACATGGTCTATCTCTCGGATTCCAAGCTTGAGGGACACGAGGACGACGGTGTCACTACGATTTTGTGCCTTGGGAACGAACCCTTCTCACAGGACACCTCCGAAAACGGACTTGCCGGTCAGATTGCATCCCTCGGGAATGTCAATGTCATCAATGCCGCATTTCCGGATTCACAGGTGACCTGTGAAAATGCAGAATACAGCGTAGAATCTCTGGATACAATGGACGATATTTTCAATCTGTTTTATGTCTCCTACGCTGTCTCCATCGGAGATTTCAGTTCTCTGGAGACCGTTGCCTCTGCCCATACGGAAGATGATACCTATCAGAAGGCAGTGGACGCTTTAAAGAGCACTGATTTTGATAAAGTGGATATCATCGCCATCATGTACGACGGAGCCGATTATATCAACGGCATGGCCATGCAGAATCCCGACGCCCCGGATGAGCTGACGACCTATGTGGGATCTCTGACGAATTCCTTTGAGCTGCTGCAGAATGCTTACCCGTACATCCGCATTGTTTTCATGTCACCTTATTACTCCGAATACGATGGCGCCAGCGGGCGGACGACCGACATCGGAAACGGCACACTTGTCAACTATTTTCAATGGGCCTACGACACCTGCGGCAGCTGCAGTGTATCCTTCCTGGATAACTATTATGGTTCTGTCAACGAGAACAATTACACGGAGTATCTCTCTGACAGTGTTCACCTGAATACTGCCGGAGCAGAAAAGATTGCAGACCACTTTGTGTACAAGGTAATTCAGGATAACTATGCAGAGTACGATGTGTCCAGTCTGGCTGTTGCGGAGAACTGAAAATGGAAAATCTTTGTTTCACAGCTCCGGCATTGATGACGGAACGTCTGCTGCTGGAGCCCTGGCAGGAAATTCAATACGATGTTTTCCTTCTGGACAGCAATCTTCTGGTAGGACAGGTTGCACTGGAAAATCTCCAGCTCGCCGATTATCTCGATGCCGACCGCGAAGCAAGACTCACCCTTGCATTGCTCCCGGATTATCAGAATTCGACCGGTCAGGGATATCTTCTGGAGGCGGCCGGAGAACTTCTCCGGTACGGATTTGACATCCTGCACCTGGATCGGCTTTCCTGTTATCCGTCCGAGATGGACCATGCGGTGTGTTCTCTTCCGAAGGAGCTGGGCTTTGTCTATGATATGCCAAGAAAAAATTCTCCCGCCGATTCCCATCCGGATCGGTATCTGCTGTTCCGCTCCATGTACCTGCAGAATCGATCCCGCAGGCGCAGCCGAATGCACTATGTTGAAACGCACTCCCGCATTTATCACAAGGAGGCGGATGATTCCATCACAGCAGACATTGAATTTCCGGAGATCACTGCCGGAAACTATCGTATCACCCGGCTTTACCTGGATTCCAAATGGGAGGGAAAGGGAGTTCGGGAGGATCTCCTGGAGATGGCCGTCGCCAGCATCCAGCGCAGAGGCGGGCAGGTCACGTCATCGGATCCATCCATTCAGAACTGGCTGACGCAGCATTTGTCCGGAATGTGATGCAGTTTAAAAAGGATCGCAGAATTCGATATGAACATACAAGAGGCTAAACAAGAAGTCATCCATACAGTTCTCGCCTATACGAAGAAGGATGCCGCAGGAGATTATCTTATCCCCGTGGAAAAACAGCGTCCCCTCCTTCTCATCGGTCCGCCCGGCATCGGCAAAACCGCCATCATGGAACAGGCTGCTGCTGAGTGCGGCGTCAATCTGGTTTCCTATACCATCACACACCATACCAGACAAAGTGCCATAGGTCTCCCCTTTCTGGAGAAGCGCAGCTACGGCGGCAGAGAAACCACCATCACAGAGTACTCCATGAGTGAGATCATTGCCTCCGTCTATGACCAGATTGAAAAAAGCGGAATTGCAGAGGGAATTCTGTTTCTGGATGAGATCAACTGTGTTTCCGAGACATTGGCACCCACCATGCTCCAGTTCCTGCAGTATAAAACATTCGGAACGCACACGCTCCCTCCGGGCTTTGTCATCGTGACGGCCGGCAATCCTCCGCAGTACAACAAATCAGTCCGTGAATTTGACATTGTCACACTGGATCGCATCCGCAGAATCAACATTGAAGAAGATCTTTCTGTCTGGCGAAGCTATGCCTACGCCGGCAGGGTGCATGGCGCCGTCATGTCCTATCTTGATATTCGAAAGGACCACTTTTACTCGATTCGAACCGATGTGGAGAATCGGTATTTTGTTACCGCACGTGGTTGGGAAGATCTTTCGCGCATTCTCACGGTTTATGAACAGCTGAATCTGCCTGTTTCGGAGAATCTCATCGGCGAATACCTGCAGGACCCCGAGATTGCCCGGGAATTTGCCAATTATTATGAACTGTACAACAAATATCAGAACATCTACCGCATTCCGGAGCTTCTCTCCGGCGTCATTCGTGAGGAGACCCTGGCAGTTAAGAATGCTCCCTTTGATGAGAAGCTTTCTCTGATCGGTCTTTTGGTGGACGCTCTGTCCGGCGAGTTTCAGAAGTGGGAGGAAGATAAGACCGTGCAGGAGCAGCTCCTTCGCTGCCTTCAGCAGCTGACGGTGAGACTCAAAAACGGTGAATCGGCAGGTACTGCCCTCGCCGCACAGATAAGTGAATTCTCTTCTCAGCTGGAAGCCAGAGAAGCAGCTAAGCTCATCCTGCACCGGGAGGCACATGAACTGCACCTCTCTCTATGCGATCTAAAGGATCTGGAACATCTGCTGGCCAAGAAAGCCATGACGCAGAGCTCCGGCGAGAAGGCCTTTGCCTTTTTCCGCGACTGGTTTTCCCAAAGAGAACAGAAAAGACAACAGGCGGCGAAACAGACCGGCGTCCACCTCACCAATGCCTTCACCTTCCTTGCGAAATGCTTCGGAGAAGGGCAGGAACTGGTACTGTTTCTGTCTGAGCTTGCATCCGATTCCAGAGCTCTTCGCTTTGTAAATGAATGCGGCAACGAGGCTTATTTTAAATATAATAAACTGCTCCTTCTCGACGAGAGAAGGAGCAGCCTTACGCAGGAAATTCTGCAGCTGATGCCGTAAAACAAAGGGCAATTCCGCTCATGAATGAGTATATACAAGCTGCCCGCCTGCGACCGTGTACCGCACGACACCGGGCAGCTTCTCTCCGATAAAAGGTGAATTGCAGGATTTCGAATGAAAGCTCTCCTCTGTCACCGTCCATTCTGCCTTCGGATCAAAGATCACGATATCCGCACACGCGCCTTTTTCCAGGCGGCCGGCAGGAAGTCCGTAATAATCGGCAGGCTTGTACGTCAGCATCGCCAGCATCTCTGACATCGTGAGATATCCCGGCTCCACCAGATTCTTAAGTGCAAGGGAAAGCGCTGTCTCCAGACCAATCATTCCGCTGGGAGCCTTCCATAAAGGAACAGCTGCCTTTTCCTCCCTGCTGTGAGGAGCATGATCGGTTGCGATGATGTCAATGGTGCCGTCCTGCATTCCGCGGATGATGGCCATGCGGTCCTCCTGCGTCCGAAGCGGCGGATTCACCTTTGCCTGACTCCCTTTTTCCAGCACGGCATGTTCTGTCAATGAGAAATGATGCGGCGTTGCCTCCGCTGCAATTCCGGGGTTCTTTGCCTTCGCCCTGCGCACCAGCTCTACCCCCTCCGCCGTGCTGATATGCTGAATCAGAAGCTTCGCTCCAAGCTCTGCAGCAATCCTTGTATCCCGTTCTACCATCGAGATCTCAGCCATCCGATCGGATCCGCCGATCCCGAGCTGCTTCGCCGCCTCTCCTGCTCCATGAATTCCATTTTCCTTAATGTACGCAGGATCCTCTTCATGCAGGCTCACCGGAATTCCCAGCTCTTTTGCCTTCTGCAGAGCCTTGCGGAAGGTTTCCTCGTCCAGAATCGGTTTTCCGTCATCGGTAAAAACAACCGCCCCTGCTGCCTTCAGCGTCTCCAGGTCATTGACCTTTTTCCCCTGCATCCCTTTGGTCACATTGGCTGCGCTGCAGATGTGAATCCGCTCCTTTTTTCCGCGCGCCAGGATATCCGACAATACTTCCGCAGAATCGACCGGCGGATTGGTGTTCGCCATGAGAACCACGGTGG
>CAVAJA010000048.1:0-3655 GCA_963588615.1 Lachnospiraceae bacterium
GGCATGTACCACCTGCATCGCAAGATAGGTAAACGGCATCGCCGCAGCAAGTCCCAAACCTGCGCAGACAGGAAATCCGATCCCGATAAAGCCCCCCCACATGGATGCGATCGTGTTGGCATGATCCCCCTGCGTTCCATACCAAAGGCGAAATCCAATGAGCAGCCCCAGAGACAATACGACAGAAGGACCCATTCCCCCCAGGATATGCCGGGCACAGAAGCGGAACAATTCCCCCTTTTCCTCCGCCGCATCCTGGCGGACGAGCTCCTTCTGGAGCAAATCATCCTTTCGATACTCCTGACTTCTCTGAAGGCCTCTCAAATGTGCGAACGCAAGAACTCCGGTGAACAGCAGTACGGCAATCACGGCAGCGGAAATCCCGATTCCAAGACCACACGCTGTATACACATAGGTCATATTGTCATTGCGCAGCAGCTTTCCTACCTTCGCTCCCCTGCCGGACCAGAGAACTCCGAAGATTAACCCACTGAACAGAAAGAGACCGGACAGAAGGTACAGTGATAATCTCGCCTGCCATTCCAGTCCCATTCCATGCAGAGCTCCCTTGAAGATTCCGACAAGAGGCATTGCCGCCAATGCAGGCACATAAAACCGCAGAACCGCCGCGGCGAACGTATCTCCCAGAATAACCTTTCCCACAAGACCGCTCCCTGCATAGAACACCAGAAAGGCAAGCCCTGCCTGAAGCAGTGCACACTTTACGCAGGCAAAAAAAACAGCCGCGGCATCTGCGTATCTGCGGCGGTTCAATCGCTTCTCCATCTGTTCTGCCGCAAAATCGCAGCTCCCGATCAGGCACGACATGGACAACGCAGCGGAAAAGAACAGCGGAAATCCGGCATAAAATATGGAACCGGTGCCGTCCTTTGCAGAGAAAACCACCGGCAAAATGCAGAAGATAAGAAGAAACAGCAAGTAAGAAGTCAGACTGCTGTCATATTTACGAACTTGCTTCGAATTGGACACGGATTGACCTCCCTTCCCTGCTCCTGCGGTATCTGTGCCTGCAGATGTGCCCGAACTGTCCGTACCTTCCAGACCGTCAGCTCATGATGCTCTGCGATCCTTTCCTGCTGCCGGTCACAGATCCCGTGGAATCTGAAGTTCCTCGAGGATCCTCTCCTGCAGCCCGAACATTCTCTCGGAATCCTGCTCTGTCATATGGTCGTAGCCGCACAGATGAAACATACTGTGGGCAATCAGAAAAGCGAATTCCCGCCGAACAGAATGTCCGTACTCCCTTGCCTGTGACACAACCCGATTCAGATTCAGCACGATGTCCCCAAGACAGAGCATTCCGGTATCCGGATCGACAGACTCCAGCCGCACCATCGGATCCTCCAAAAGCTCCCATCCAAGGGGACCCCTCGCACCTTCAAAGGGAAGATTCGGAAAAGACAGCACATCCGTCACCCTGTCCATTTCCCGATATTCCCGGTTGATGTCCTGAATCTGCTCATCTCCGACATAGGTCAGCGACACCTGACAATCCATCGGACAGCATTCCTGCTGCAGAACCTTCCGGCAGACCTCCTTTGCAAGTACATCCCTGTCAAAAGGGAATTCACCCGCGCGGTCTTCTGTACTCTCGTTTCTGACGATCAGCTCCAGCTCCATGGCGTTCATATTCCTCGTAAGCCTTTACAATTTTCTGTACCATCGGATGACGGACCACATCCCTGGCATCCAAATTGATAAAACACAGTCCCTCGATCTTCTTCCTGGCCAGCACTTTAGTGGCAACATCCAGCCCGGACAACGTCCCTTTTCCCAGATCCTTCTGCGTGGCATCGCCGGTGATCACGGCGTGAGAACCGAATCCGAACCTTGTCAGGAACATCTTCATCTGTTCCGGCGTCGTGTTCTGCGCCTCGTCCAGAATGATGTACGCATTGTCCAGCGTCCGTCCCCGCATGTAGGCAAGCGGTGCAACCTCGATCAGTCCCTTTTCCATGTTGGCCTGAAATTTGTCCGCTCCCATGATGAGATACAGGGCATCGTACAAAGGACGAAGATACGGATCCACCTTACTCTGCAGATCTCCCGGAAGAAATCCCAGCTTCTCCCCGGCCTCGATGGCAGGCCTTGTCAGAATGATCCGCTCCACTTCATGATTCTGAAAAGCGGTGATCGCCATCGCCATCGCCAGAAATGTCTTGCCCGTTCCCGCCGGCCCGTTGGCGAACACAATCAGATGATCCCGAATGGCCTGAATGTAGCGCTCCTGTCCCAGAGTCTTTGGTTTAATGGGCTTTCCTGCGGTCGTATGGCAGATCACATCGCTGTCCAGCGACAGCATCAGTTCCGGATGTTCTGCCGCTTCCTCCTGAACCCTGGCATCTAATAAATAGTCCACATTCTGTCCCTCAACCGCAGTTCCCCTCTCGGCGAGCTCTGCCAGCTGATGAAGAATCCTCACGGCCTGCTCCACGGAATCTTTCCGATCTCCTGAAACGAACAGTTCACCATTGCGGGAGATCACGTCCACACACAGCTCTTTTTCAATTTTGCGGACAAAATCATCCTGATACCCGAAAATCTCCTGCTGAATCTCAGCGGATAACGGTAGCTTTTCTATCATCGAAAGTCTCTCACTCCCAGATATGAAAACAACCGGACTTTGCCGCATGAAATTCCAGAACATGACCCAAAGCCCGGCTGTCAAACTGCTGCAGCTTATTTACTCAAATACTCGTGAATCTCTTTGGCTGCCTGCTTGCCGGCACCCATGGCAAGAATAACCGTTGCTGCACCGGTTACTGCGTCACCGCCTGCGAATACACCGTCCTTGGTTGTCTCCACGGTTCCCTCTTTGACGATGAGACGGCCTCTCTTGTCTGCTTCCAGTCCCTCCGTTGTGCGGTGCAGCAGCGGATTCGGAGATGTTCCCAGAGACATGATGACCGCATCACATTCAATCTCAAATTCAGATCCGGGGATCTCCACCGGGCTGCGTCTGCCGGAAGCGTCCGGCTCTCCCAATTCCATGCGGATGCAGCGGCAGGCTCTTACCCAGCCATTCTCATCCACCAGAATCTCTGCCGGATTGCAGAGAAGATCAAAGATGATGCCCTCTTCCTTCGCATGTCCAACCTCTTCCCGACGTGCCGGAAGCTCCTCTTCCCCGCGGCGGTACACGATATGCGTCTCTGCACCGAAACGCTTTGCCGTTCTTGCTGCATCCATTGCCACGTTTCCGCCGCCGACAACAACGCACTTCTTCGGACGCATGATCGGGGTTCGGGACTCTGTGGAATATGCTCCCATCAGGTTCGATCTTGTCAGGAACTCATTGGCAGAGAACACACCCAGTGCCTGCTCGCCCGGAATGTTCATGAATCTGGGAAGTCCTGCTCCGGAGCCGATGAAGACAGCGGAATACCCCTCGTTCTCCATCAGATCCTGAACGGTCGTGGACTGACCCACCACACAGTCCGTCTCAATTGTGACGCCGAGAGCCTTCACGTTCTCGATCTCCTTAGCCACAACCTTCTCCTTTGGCAGACGGAATTCCGGAATACCGTAAACCAGCACGCCGCCGGCCTTGTGAAGTGCCTCGAAAATATGAACCTCATAGCCGAGCTTTGCCAGATCTCCTGCGCAGGTAAGACCGGACGGGCCGGCACCGATG
>CAVAJA010000049.1:0-2895 GCA_963588615.1 Lachnospiraceae bacterium
ACCTGCCGAGGATGACGCATGCGAGCAGTGCAGGCGCAGATTCCCCACTGTGAGTGTTGTACTGCATCGGCTCGAAACCTGCCGAGGATGACGCATACGAGCAGCAAAGGAGCAGATTCCCCGCTGCGTGTGTGATAATGCGGCAAGAGAAAAACAAGTAAAATTCACAAAAACCCACACAAACCAACAAAACAGCTTTACAAAACAAAGGCAAAAACGTAAAATAATCCATAGAAAAATGTTGATTTCTGAGGTTTTTGGTACCCGGCGAAGGAGTCCGGCACGAATGCAGGATCATTTCCCTTGACGGGAAGGATGGGGATGAACATGGCAAAATGGAACACTTCTCATATTCAGAAAACAGATCGCATCACACGTCTTGCGGAGCGTCTGTATGCAAAGCTGCCGGAGATCGAGTCGGCGAGGGCAGTTCTGTACACGGAGGCCTTCCGCGCAAATGAGGATCAGCCGGTGGTGCTGCGCAAGGCAATTGCGTTTGCGCATGTGCTGGACAACATACCGATTGTGATACGCGATGAAGAGCTGATTGTCGGGAGTTCAACACTGGCCCCCCGAGGCTGCCAGACATATCCGGAGGTCTCCTACGAGTGGCTGGAGGCAGAATTCGATACCGTTGCGAAGAGAGAGGCAGATCCGTTTTATATTTCAGATCAGACGAAAAGAGAACTTCTTGCGGCAGATCAATACTGGAAGGGAAAGACAACCAGTGAACTTGCGACGGCATACATGGCACCCGAGACGCTTCGGGCCATGGAACACAGCATTTTTACGCCGGGCAACTATTTTTACAACGGTGTAGGTCATGTGAACGTCAAGTATGACGAGGTGCTTGCCATCGGTTACGAGGGCATCATGGATAAGGTGAAGGCAGAGCTTGCCGGCTGCCGTCCGGGAGATGCCGATTACGCAACGAAGACCAGACTGCTGCAGGCGATGCTGGTCGCCTGCAGGGCAGTGATTCGATATGCAGGGCGCTACGCTGCACTTGCAAGAAAGCAGGCGGACGCCTGCAGTGATGAGAAAAGGAAACAGGAACTTCTTGCCATTGCAGCCAACTGCGAACGTGTCCCGGCGAAGGGGGCATCATCCTTCTATGAAGCCTGCCAGAGCTTCTGGTTCGTGCAGCAGCTGCTGCAGCTGGAGTCCTCGGGACATTCCATTTCTCCCGGCCGCTTTGACCAGTACATGTATCCGTATTATCGGAAGGATATTGACGAGGGGAAGCTCACCCGCGAGGAGGCCCAGGAATACATCGACTGCATCTGGGTCAAGCTCAACGATCTGAACAAGTGCAGGGATGCTGAGAGCGCCAAGGGATTTGCAGGATACAGCCTGTTCCAGAATCTGATTGTGGGAGGACAGAATGAGGAAGGAATCGATGTCACAAACGACCTGTCCTTTATGTGCATCGAGGCCTCCATGCATGTGGCGCTGCCGATGCCTTCACTGTCCATCCGCGTGTGGAACGGATCCCCGCGGGAGCTGCTGCTGCGCGCGGCGGAGTTGACCAGGACCGGAATCGGACTTCCGGCCTATTACAACGACGAGGTTATCATTCCGTCTCTGATGAGCAGAGGCGTGACGCTGCAGGATGCCAGAGGCTACAGCATCATCGGATGCGTGGAACCGCAGGCACCGGGAAAAACCTGGGGATGGCACGACGCAGCCTTTTACAATATGTGCAGACCGCTGGAGCTGGTGTTCTCGAGCGGCGTAGATAAGGGCGAACAGATCGGCCCCCGTACCGCAGCAGTGGAAGAGATGCACAGCTATGAGGAGTTCAAGGAAGCGTATGTCACACAGCAGAATTATTTCATTTCGCTTCTGGTAAACGCGGACAATGCCATTGATCAGGCCCACAGAGAGCGGGCACCGCTCGCGTTCCTTGCCTGCATGCTGGATGACTGCATCCATTCTGGAAAGACACCGGAACAGGGCGGATGCGTCTACAACTTCACGGGACCGCAGGGATTCGGAATCGCGAATGTGGCGGACTCCCTGAATACGGTGAAAAAGCTGGTATTCGAGGACAAGACGGTCACGATGGCGGAGCTGAAGAAGGCGCTGCGCTTCAATTACGGAAAGGAACTGAATTCTGTGGTGATCGCTCAGATCGCCGGAGATGTGGCAAGAGAGCTGACTTCCAGAGGCGTGCCGTTGACCTCGGAACTGGTGTCGAGAACGACACAGGAGGTCATTCACAGCTCTGTGAGCGAGGCGGATCTGAAGCGCTTTCAGGAGATTCACGGCCTTATTGAGGACGTTACGAAATTCGGCAATGATGACGATGAGGTGGATGCCATCGCAAGAGAGGCTGCCTACACCTACAGCAAGCCGCTCCTTGCGTATCGCAATCCGAGAGGCGGTATGTTCCAGGCGGGGCTGTATCCGGTGTCTGCCAATGTTCCGCTCGGAGCACAGACCGGGGCTACACCGGACGGAAGATATGCCGGCATGCCGGTGGCAGATGGTGTATCGCCCACGGCGGGGTATGACACAAAGGGACCGACGGCGACAGCGAATTCTGTCTCAAAGCTGGATCACGGCATTGCGTCAAACGGGACGCTGTTCAATCAGAAATTTCACCCGTCAGCACTGGCCGGAGACGAGGCACTGGAGAAGTTCGTGGACTACATTCGGACGTATTTCGACCGCAAGGGAAGCCACATGCAGTTCAACGTCGTCTCTCGGGAGACCCTTCTGGATGCCCAGAAGAATCCGGATAAATATAAGCATCTGGTGGTTCGCGTGGCCGGCTACAGTGCACTGTTCACGACACTGTCCAAGAGTCTTCAGGATGACATCATTCGCCGCACGGAACAGGGATTTTAAGAGAGCAGGCCGACCGACTGTCTGAGAATTTACAGACGGCGT
>CAVAJA010000050.1:0-3345 GCA_963588615.1 Lachnospiraceae bacterium
GATGGTGATGGTGCTCCTCTTCGGAGGCCATCACCTCGGCCAGAATTTCACTCTGCAGATCCGACTTTCCCTCAATTGTTTCCAGAACCATCCTGCCGTTCAGTTCTGTCAACGGAGTGGTGATAATAGCAGCCTTCGAATTGTGCTCCCGGATCAAGGCAACAGCCTCATCAATTTTCTCCTGAGAAGCCTTGTCCGTACGGGTTAAAACCACCGTTCCTGCATTTTCGATCTGGTTCAGGAAAAATTCACCGAAGTTCTTAAAATATACACGGGCCTTTGTGGCATCGACAACCGTCACGGCGCTGTTCAGCTGCAGGTCCGGAATCTGTGCTGCCGTCTTCTCAATCGCACGCATGACATCATCCAGCTTGCCTACACCGGAGGGCTCAATCAGAATTCTCTCCGGCTCATAGGTCGTCATAACCTGCTGAAGAGATGTGTTGAAATCTCCCACAAGCGAGCAGCAGATGCAGCCGGAATTCATCTCGCGAATTTCAATCCCGGCCTCCTTCAAAAAGCCGCCGTCAATTCCGATCTCGCCGAACTCGTTTTCGATAAGAACGACCTTGGTTCCCGCCAATGCATCACCGATGAGTTTTTTAATCAATGTGGTCTTTCCGGCTCCCAGAAATCCGGAAACAATATCTACCTTCGTCATATTCCGCCTTCCTTCTGCTGCACGAACAGCTGCAGCCCTCTGATGTGATAAAAGCCGCGCAGTACGCGGCCCGTTTCTTTATTGTGAACCATGTCCTATTCGGACATGGCCTTTTCTATGATATCTGCCGGAATGCACGCTGCCGTGCCTTCTTCGGTTCCCTGCACAATCATTCCAAGATAATTGCCGGACTTGCCATACAGTCCGCTTCCCGACATCCCGTTCTCGCTGCCGATCTCCGCCAGAATCAGATCATCTCCGATTCCATCCACCGCGCTCCCTACGGCAGCCGCTGTTCCGGAAACGAGCACCTTTCCGGATCCATCCGACTTGAGCGCATAGACAGCATCTCCGACCTGCAGCCGTTCCAGCAAATCACGGGAATAATAGCCATCCAATTCCTCATCCCACAGGCACTGCACAAATGCGACGTCATCCGTACTCTCGGAAACCGAAACCACCGTTCCCTCCGTCTGCGTTCCGTCCGGCATAACAACAGTCACCGTCTGCGCATCACCGACCACATGAGCCGCAGCTGCAATGGTCAAAGTGAACTGTTCATCTTTTGTGGATTGCTTCCTGCCGTCCAGAATGGTACCGCCGCCTGTCACGATGGTTCCGGACTGTTCGGAACGAATGGTCACTTCATATTTGGACAGCGCATCATGCAGTGCATCCGGTTCCAGCGTATACATATTGTCTATGGTCCCGCTCTTTAAAAGAATTGCACGAACGAGGAACATCCCCAGAATGGCAGCCAGAACGATGGCGGTAAAGAGCTTTTTGTTTCCGATTTTATGATTATAAATATTCATCCTGCTGCATTTGTCCGGAATCCGCCGTTCCATACAATCTGTAATGGAAACGATTTCCTTCTTCGTACAAGGTCTTTTTTCATAGATATGAGCAGAGCGATAAGCCGGGTTCTGTCGTTGGACGATCATCTTTCTAGGACTGCCGTTGCCGACAGTCTCAAGCGACGCACCCGGAAACGGATCGGGCCAATCCATCGTTTCCGTTTCGGTCTTGCTTCGGATAGGGTTTACATGGCTCCGCACATTACTGCGCGGACGGTAGTCTCTTACACTGCCTTTTCATCCTTACCTGATTCATCAGAACCAGGCGGTATATCTCTGTTGCACTTTCCCGGGAGTCGCCTCCGCCGGCCGTTAGCCGGTATCCTGCCCTGTGAAGCCCGGACTTTCCTCACCTCCGCACATCACGCGGAGCCGCGATCGCCTGCTCTGCTCACAGCTACTAAACTTAACACAACTTCGATGATATTTCCAATGAATCTTCTCTAAACTCTCAGGAGACATCACACCTGAAAGCAGCTGCCGCCTACAAATTCCCTGCAGATGGAATTCGCAGGAAGCGATGCGGTATCCACTCCGACAAAATACTCCAGGAATTTGAGAAGCCTCTTGGCCTCATAATATTCCGCCGTCTCCTGGGACACCGAGAACAGAAGCGGTTCTGCAAATTGTTTCAACACCGCCTGCTCATAGATTAAGACGGAATTAAACACCGCATCCACATCCTCCTCGAAAGGAAAGATATATTTCCGCTCTCCTTCCTGAACCTTCTTCCATCCCGCAATGGTTTCTTCGGCACTGATTCCGCGGGATCGCACATCGCGCACGAGACGCCGCAGGAGTCTGGTGTCGGATGACGAGATCCAGTTATGCTCATCGACGTTCAGGGACGTCATGGCAGAGGTATAAATCTTAAATTTATTTTTATCCGGAATGTTCTCCGTCGACTTCGGATTTAATCCGTGGATTCCCTCGACAATCAGGACATCCTCCGTTCCGATTCGAATGGGAGCATCTTTATAGCGGCGTTTTCCGGTTTTAAAATCATAGGTCGGCAGCTCCACCTCTTCGCCGTTGAGCAGATCTACCATATTGTCATTGAACAATTCGAGGTCCAGTGCCTCCAGGCATTCATAGTCATACTCCCCGTTTTCATCAATCGGAGTATCTTTGCGGCTCACAAACCAGTTGTCCATCGACATAATGTGCGGCCGAAGTCCGAAAGAACGCAGCTGAACCGCCAGCCTGTGAGAAAAGGTCGTTTTTCCGGAGGAAGACGGTCCTGCCACCAACACAACTTTCACGGCATCACGATCCGCGATGCTCTCTGCAATTTCACCGATGCGCCGCTCCTGCAGTGCCTCCTGCACCAGAATCATGCCCGAAATATTGCCCCTGCAAATCTGATTGTTCAGCTCGCCGACGGTGGAAATTTCTACCAGCTTTCCCCATTCCGTAGACAGCATCAGCTGATCATAAAGATTCTTTTTCTCTGTAAAAGGCTCCAGAATTCCGGGCTTTTCGCGGGCGGGCAAATTCAGGAGAAGTCCGTCGCGGTAAGGAAGCACCTCAAAGCTCTGTACATAACCGGCGGAAGGAAGCATGTATCCGTAAAAATAATCGTAATATCCCTCCAGCGAATAGACGTTCACCGTAGAGCTGCGGCGAAATCGGAAAAGATCCACTTTGTCCTGCATCCCCTGCCTGCGGAACAGCGCCATTGCGTCATCCAGCGGATACGTTTTCTTGGTAATCGGAGCGCACCGCTCCTGCATCCCCTTCATATGCTGCTGAATCCTACCGGCAGCCTCATCATTGATCCGGACACTGCCGTTGTCACCCGCCGCAAAGCCGGCCTTCTCCAGGGAT
>CAVAJA010000051.1:0-10178 GCA_963588615.1 Lachnospiraceae bacterium
CCTGGATATGGAAGATCGCGGGACCTGCATCCTTTTCGGAGACGGCGCGGGCGCTGCTGTTGTGAAGAGCAGGAGAGATGGTCTGTATGAATCGGTGCAGGGAGCAAGAGGCGGCCGGGAGATTCTGGTTCCGGGACCGGGAGACGGCAGCTGCAGGATCACCATGGACGGAAAGGCGGTGTTCCGCTTTGCGGTAGAGGTGCTCCCTGAGATTCTGAGGGAACTCCTGGATAAAAGCGGCAGAACCATGGAGGACATCGACTGGGTGGTCTGCCATCAGGCGAACAGCAGGATCATTGACCACTGCATTCGGAGCATGAAGGCGGACAGTACGAAGTTTTACAAGAACATGGAGCATTACGGCAATACCAGCGCGGCCTCCATTCCTCTGGCATTGGATGAGATGGCGAAAAAGGGACTGTTGAAGGCAGGACAGACCCTTGTGCTCGACGGCTTTGGCGCTGGACTGACCTGGGCAGGTGTTCTGATGCAGGCGGATGAGAACTTCTGCGGAGGATTCTGACCGGGCAGTTTTTAAAAAATACGGAAGGTTTGAAGCAATGAGAATGCTGAATGAAATTCTGGGAACGAAATATCCGATCATCCAGGGCGGGATGGCGAACATTGCAACGGGAGCGTTTGCAGCAGCCTGTGCAGAGGCGGGAGCGCTGGGGACCATCGGCAGCGGCGGAATGAATGCGGAGCAGCTGCGAGAAGAGATTGCCGTTTGTCAGAGGAATACCGACAAGCCTTTTGCCGTGAATCTGATGCTGATGCATCCGCAGGCAGATGAATTCGCAAGAATCATCGTTGAGATGGGAGTTTCGTATGTGACGACCGGGGCCGGAAATCCCGGTAAGTATATGGAGGCATGGAAAAAAGCCGGAATTTTCGTGATGCCGGTTGTGGCGGCGCCGATTCTGGCCAGACATTTAGAGGAACTGGGCGCGGATGCTGTCATCGCAGAGGGCTGCGAGAGCGGAGGACATGTGGGAGAGATGGGAACCATGACCCTGGTGCCGCAGGTGTGCGATGCAGTAAAGATTCCTGTCATTGCGGCAGGCGGCATTGCCGATCATCGTCAGTTTGCAGCGGCGGCAGCACTGGGCGCCTGCGGCGTACAGGTGGGAACCTGCCTTCTGGCTGCAGAGGAATGCCCCATTCATGAGAACTACAAAGAGACATTGATCCGAGCAAAGGGTTCCGACACCATTGTGACCGGCCGCATTGCCGGAACTCCGGTTCGTGTGCTCAAGAATTCCATGAGCCGCGAATATGTCCGCCGGGAGAGAAGCGGCGCCGGAAAAGAGGAGCTGGAAAAATTCACACTGGGCTCTCTTCGAAGAGCGGTATTCGACGGGGATGTAAAGACGGGATCATTGATGGCCGGACAGACCTGCGGTCAGATCGCCGGCATTCGTCCTGCAGAGGCGATATTAAAAGACATCATGGGCGCAGAGGGCTAGTTATTTTGCAGACGATGTACGAGGGACCGATTCAGCAGGAGAAGGAAATGAAAATTGCGTATTTATATGCGGGGCAGGGTGCGCAGCACGCCGGCATGGGAAAGGATTTATACGAGAAAGAACCCGCTTTCAGAGCGGCATTCGAAGCGGGAGACCTTGATTTTGACCTCTGCAGGACCTGCTTTGAGGATCCGGATCATCAGCTGATTCTCACGGAATATACACAGCCGTGCATGACGGCGCTGGCAGTCGGTATTACGGATCTTCTGACGCAGAACGGTGTTCACCCGGATTATGCGGCAGGACTTTCTCTGGGAGAATATGCTGCGCTGTACGCAGCAGGTGTCTGGAATGCATCGCAGACGATTCAGACAACTGCCTTTCGCGGAAAGGCAATGCAGCAGGCGGCAGCAGGAATGGAATGCGGCATGACGGCGATCCTCGGACTGGAGGAGGAATTGCTGAATGTCTGCTGTGAGAGAGCGGCATCCGAAACCGGAAAGGTGGTTTCGGTCTGCAATTACAATTGTCCGGGTCAGCTGGTCATCGGAGGAGAAAAAGAGGCGGTGGATCGCGCCGGAGAGCTGGCAAGGGAAGCCGGCGCAAGGCGGTGCCTTCCCCTTGCTGTCAGCGGTCCGTTTCACACGGCGCTCATGAAGCCGGCGGCAGATGCACTGGAGAAATGGTTTCAGGATCTGCCCTTTATGCCGATGCGGATTCCGGTGCTCTTCAACTGCCTGGGAGGAGAAAAGGAGGAAGAGGATTCCATCCCGGAGCTGCTGGTCCGGCAGGTGCAGTCCGGTGTCCGTATGGAGAGCATTTTGAGAAGCCTTCTTCAAAAGAAGGTGGATACCTTTGTCGAGATCGGGCCCGGGAGAACTCTGGCGGGGCTGGTCAGGAAAACAGCAAAGACCGCAGGGACCGGGAATCTGAATCTATTCAGCATTGAAACCGGTGAGGATCTGGAGCAATTTGTGGAGTGGTATCGGAATTGGCAACGAAATGGTAGGCAAGCAGATGACAAAACCCAAAGGGTGCTGTGCTGAAGGGGTGCGGGATGAACGAAAAGAGAACGGCGGTTGTTACCGGAGGCAGCAGGGGAATCGGACGGGCCGCTGCCTTAAAGTTGGCAGAGCAGGGATATGATGTGTGCATTGTTTATGCAGGAAATGATGCGGCAGCGGAGGAGACGCTTCGGCTTGCAAAAGAGCTGCAGTGCGGGCGCATGACGGCCTGGAAGGCCGATATTTCGACGGAAGAGGGGGCTTTGACTGCCATGGAGGAAGCGGAAAGGGAGCTGGGACATATTGATGTCCTGGTGAACAATGCCGGTATCACGGCAGATTGTCTGATGCTGGCCATGAAGGAAGAGGATTTCGACAGAGTCCTTCGGGTCAACTTAAAGGGAACGTTTCTGTGCTGCAGGGCTGTGTGCCGCGGCATGCTCAAGAGAAGGTACGGACGAATCATCAATCTGTCCAGCATTGTGGGAATACGAGGCAATGCCGGACAGGTGAATTATGCGGCTGCAAAGGCGGGGATTATCGGACTCACCAAAAGCCTTGCCAGGGAGCTTGCGGCGCGGGGAATTACCGTAAATGCGGTGGCGCCGGGAATGATTGCAACGGATATGACCGCTGTCCTCACGCAGGAACAGAAGTCCGCCATGCTGACAGGAATCCCGGCGAGGAGAATCGGAAAGCCGGAAGAGGTCGCCGCGGCCGTTGCCTTTCTTGCATCAGAGGAAGCCTCTTATATTACCGGGCAGGTTCTTGGTGTGGACGGAGGCATGGGCTGAAGGACAGACGGAAAGTCAGCGGCTGTATCGAAACGCGCAGAAGGGAGAGAAAGATGGAGCGAAAGGTTGTGATAACAGGAATCGGAACGGTGAACCCCCTGGGAAACAGTGTGGAGGAGAGCTGGTCCAGGCTTCGCGCCGGACAGCATGGCATCGGTACGATCACGCACTTTGACGCCTCGGAATTCGAAGTGAAGCTGGCGGCACAGGTGCATGACTTTGATCCCTGCAGGCGGCTGAATCGCCGTGAATCGCTGCGGATGGCACGTTTTACGCAGTTTGCGCTGTATGCGGCGGCGGAGGCGCTGGAGATGGCCGGGATTTCCAAAGAGGAACGAAAGTCGGAGGCCGGCGTCATTGTTTCGAGCGGGATCGGCGGTCTGTCCGTCATTGAAAAGGAGCACCTGCGCGGGATGGAAAAGGGATACGAGAAGGTGAGTCCTTTTTTCATTCCCATGACCATTTCCAATATGGCAGCGGCCAGAATTGCCATTGATTATGGCTTCGGAGGGCTGTGCAGCTGTCCGGTGACGGCCTGTGCGGGCGGTAACAATGCCATCGGAGATGCCTTCTGCAGAATTCGGGGAGGTTTCGAGGATCTGATGGTCTGCGGAGGCACGGAGGCTGCGATCACGCCGCTGGGGATCGGCGGATTTTCTTCCATGAAGGCATTGTGCAGAGCGGAGGATCCGGATCGGGCCAGCATTCCCTTCGACGCGGAACGGAGCGGATTCGTCATGGGAGAGGGAGCCGGCATTCTGGTCCTGGAAGAGAAAGAGCATGCCCTCCGAAGAGGAGCACGTATTCTGGCAGAGGTTGCGGGATACGGAGCCAATTGTGATGCGTATCATATCACGGCACCGGCACCGGAGGGGGCCGGGGGCGCCGCATGCATGAAGCTGGCTCTGAAGGATGCAGGAGTCGATCCGGGAGAGATCGACTACATCAATGCGCACGGGACCTCGACACGGCTGAATGATGCCGGGGAGACAAAGGCGATTAAAACCGTGTTCGGACAGCGTGCTTATGAAATTCCGGTGAGTTCAACCAAATCTGCGACGGGGCATCTGCTGGGCGGCGCCGGCGGCGTGGAGGCGGTATTCTGCGTGAAGGCGCTGGAGGAGGGGTTCGTGCCGCCTACGGTCGGCCTTGTGAAGGCGGACCCGGAGTGTGACCTGGATTACGTCCCCGGGAAAGGCCGCCCGGCAGAACTAAGATATGTCTTATCGAACAGCCTTGGTTTCGGCGGACATAATGCCTGCCTGATTTTCCGCAGGGCATGAGAGTGCTTAAAACTGCGGCGGATTCCGGCATAAATGCAGAAAAATGAAAAAGGACAAAGGAGGAAACGGAGGGTGGAAGATCAGAAGGAGCAGGGGATGCGGATTCCCAGAAGTCTGGATGCGGCCAAGATCGCTGCGATCCTGCCGCATCGGTATCCGTTTGCACTGGTGGATCGTATCGATGATTATGAGCCGGGAAACTGGTCCAGAGGGAGAATGTGCGTCAGTATGCAGGCTCCCTGGTTTCAGGGACATTTTCCGGAACATCCGGTTCTGCCGGGAGTTCTGCTGCTGGAAGCACTGGCACAGACCGGTGCGGTGGCACTCCTGGCGCTGCCGGAATATCAGGGAAAAATCCCACTTTTCGGAGGGGTTCAGAAGGCCAGATTTCGCAGGCAGGTCGTGCCGGGAGATGTGGTGGAACTCACCTGCGAGATTACAGAACGAAAGGGAACGGTCGGAATCGGGAAGGCGTCTGCCGCAGTAGACGGCAAACGGGTCTGTGATGCACAGCTTCTGTTCGCAATCGTCTGAACATTGACACAAAGCCGGGAGAATCGCTTATAATAAGAGACTGGCTTTGTGCAGAACAGGACGAGGAGAATTATGCTGACAGATGCGTTAAACAAGGTATACAGGGGACTTCGCATGCATTTTTATATGCAGGTCATGCCGCGCTTCGATGCGAGGGAGGCCACGCTGACAACGGTGGAGGCGTTCAGCATGGAGGTGATTTATACCATGCATGAACCGACTATTTCCGAATTTTCGGAGATGCTGGGGATCTCCAGTCCGAACGCAGCGGTCCGCATCAACAGTCTGATCCGCAAGGGGTATCTCGACAAGGTCCAATCCAATGAGGATAAGCGAACCTTTCATCTGCATCCGACGCAGAAATTTTATGAATACAACCGCATCAGCGACAATTATCTTGAGACCATTGTGGAACGCTGTGAAAAGCGCTTCAGCCGGGAGGAGATCGAGACGCTTGAGAAAATGCTGAATGTGATCGATCAGGAATTGATGCCTGAGATCAAACTGGATGATCATCTGAAAAGACAAAGGAGCACCTCATAAAGAGGTGCTCCTTTTTATTATGGCGGTGCTCCTGACGGCGAATCAATGCGATGTCAGCGGCTCTGATTCAGCAGCTCAAGCTTCGTATCGTACAGCCTGCGGGAGAGGTCTACATGAATCTGATGAGGATTCTCGAGGCGTCTGGATTCATCCCACAGGGTATTCTGTTCCTTCAGGCAGTAATCGCGAATCTGCATGGTAGGAAGGGATTCATAAACACATTGGCCGTTCCGGAAGAGGGGAATGAGCATCTCGCGCAGCTCATATTCTCCGGGGTGCAGGAGCGTCTTCTTCCATGTCTCCTTTGGGTCGAACAGAAGGAGCGGCTGATCCTCTGAATAGATCTCATCGGCAAAGCAGATCAGGTCGGCTTTGATCTTGTGTGAGCCCTTTTCGTAAACGCGGTAGATTTTTTTATCCCCCGGGTTGGTGATTTTCTCTGTATTCTCTGAGAGCTTGATCTTAGGCTGGAAGGTTCCGTCCTCCTGCTGTACGGCAGCCAGCTTGTACACTCCGCCGAAGCTGGGGTTGTCCTTGGCGGTGATCAGGTGTGTGCCGACGCCGAAGGAATCGATGCAGGCACCCTGCTGATATAAGGAGGCAATCAGGTGTTCGTCCAGATCGTTGGAGCAGGTGATCTTTGCCTGCGGATAACCCGCCTGATCCAGCATCTTGCGGGCTTCCTTGGTCAGATAAGAAAGATCTCCGGAATCCAGACGGATGCCGATGTGATCCAGAGGAAGTCCTTTTTCCTTCATGTAATCAAACGTCCGGATGGCATTGGGGATGCCGCTCCCCAAGGTGTCATAGGTGTCCACCAAAAGTGTGCAGGCAGAAGGATACAGCTCTGCATACGTCTTAAAGGCCTCGAACTCCGTGTCAAAGCTCATGATCCAGCTGTGGGCATGAGTTCCCAGAACCGGAACGCTGAACAGCTCACCGCACAGAACATTGGAGGTTCCGCAGCAGCCGGCGATGACGGCAGCTCTTGCACCGTAGGTTCCGGCATCGGGGCCCTGCGCTCTGCGCAGACCGAATTCCATGACAGGTGCTCCCTTTGCAGCATAGCAGATGCGTGCTGCCTTTGTGGCAATCAGACTCTGATGGTTGATAATGCACAGAATGGCGGTTTCCACCAGCTGAGCCTCCATGATGGGGGCGACTACCTTGACAATGGGCTCGCGGGGGAATATGAGAGATCCCTCCGGAACACACCAGATGTCCCCGTGAAAGCGGAAGTCTGCCAGATAATCCAGAAAATCTGCATCAAAAATACCGGTGCTGCGAAGATACTCGATATCCTGCGAAGAAAAATGCAGATCCTTGATGTATCGGATCAGCTGTTCGACACCGCACATGACGGAGTAGCCGCCGTCGAAAGGATTGTTCCGGAAAAATGCATCAAAGATTACGGTTTTGTTCTCATCTTTGTGCTTGAAGTAGCCCTGCATCATCGTCAGCTCATACAGGTCGGTCAGAAGTGTCAGATTTTGTCGATCCATCGAAATTGCCCCCATGCAGTGTCCGGGCTCGTTCTGGGCCATGCGGAACGCGGCAGTATGAAAAATGTAGACGCGTCAATCACGCGATTTTTATCCAAATCATACACTAGTCGGGATAAAAAAGTAACTCATATCTGTCCGAACGGGAACATTCTTCGGAGAAAATGGTCGGCTGCTGTTCGTTTTAGGAAGATAAAATGGGCAATCTGTCAAAGATCCGCAGAAGCGGCAGGGCAAACCGGCCGCCTTGACACGTATTTTGGGGGCAACGTATAATCGAAAGGCTTGTATTTGATGTAAGCTACTGTTTTTATGACCGCAGACTGACGAGAAAGGTCTGCGAAGGAGGTTGTATGTACAAGAAGGTGAATCCGGATCTGAATTTCGTGCAGAGAGAAGAGAACACAGCGAAATTCTGGCAGGACAACGATATTTTCAACAAGAGCGTTGCCCAGAACGAGGGCAATCCGATCTATATGTTCTATGATGGCCCGCCGACCGCAAACGGCAAGCCGCATATCGGACATGTGGAGACGCGTGTCATTAAGGATATGATTCCGCGCTACCACACCATGAAGGGGGAGCAGGTTCCCAGAAAAGCCGGATGGGATACACACGGACTTCCTGTGGAATTGGAAGTTGAGAAAGAAATCGGCATTGAAGGGAAAGATGAGATTGAGGCGTACGGCATCGAGCCCTTCATTAAGAAGTGCAAGGAATCTGTCTGGACGTATAAGGGAATGTGGGAAAAGTTTTCCAAGAAGGTCGGCTTCTGGGCAGACATGGATAACCCTTATGTCACCTACTATGACGATTACATTGAGTCCGAGTGGTGGGCTCTGCAGCAGATCTGGAATAAAAAGCTTCTGTACAAGGGCTTTAAGGTTGTGCCGTACTGCCCCAGCTGCGGAACGCCGCTGTCCTCCCATGAGGTGGCACAGGGATATAAGACGCTGAAGGACCGCACCGCTGTTGTCCGTTTCAAGGCCGTTGGTGAGGATGCTTATTTTCTTGCATGGACGACGACACCCTGGACGCTTCCGTCCAATATCGCACTCTGCGTGAACCCGGAAGATACCTATATCAAGGTAAAGGCTGCGGACGGCTTCACCTATTATCTGGCACAGGCTCTGGCAGATCAGGTTCTCGGCTCACTTGCATCTGAGGGAACACCGGCCTATGAAGTTCTGGAAAGCTTCAAGGGAAAGGATCTGGAGCACAGATCTTATGAGCCTTTGTATCAGTGTGCCAAGGATGCAGCAGACCGGCAGCACAAGGAAGCCTTCTACGTATACTGCGACAGCTATGTCACAATGACCGACGGAACAGGCATCGTACACATCGCACCGGCGTTCGGTGAGGATGACGCCAGAGTCGGCAGAAAATACGACGCTCCCTTCGTACAGATGGTGGATGAAAAGGGATGCATGAAGCCGGAGACCGGCAAGTTTGCCGGAATGCGCTGCAAGCCCACCGAGGCAGAGCTGAAGGCAGGCGCAGTCAGCTGTGATCCGGAGGTCTTGAAGGATCTGGACGAGAGAGGAATTCTGTTCGCTGCTCCCAAGGTGGAGCACGACTATCCTCATTGCTGGAGATGCGGCACACCGCTGATCTATTATGCCCGCGAGTCATGGTTTATCAAAATGACCGAGGTGCGCGACGATCTGGTCCGCAACAACAAAGAGATCAACTGGGTTCCGCCCACCATGGGAGAGGGCCGCTTCGGCAACTGGCTTGAGAACATTCAGGACTGGGCAATTTCACGCAACCGCTATTGGGGAACGCCTCTGAACATCTGGGAGTGCCCGGACTGCGGAAAGCAGATCAGTGTCGGCTCGCGCAAAGAGCTGGCAGAGCTCTCCGGCTGTGCCGATGCAGAGAAGACCGAGCTTCACAGACCCTATGTAGATCAGTATGTGATCAAATGCCCGGACTGCGGCGGCAGCATGAAGCGTGTTCCGGAAGTGATCGACTGCTGGTTTGATTCCGGTGCCTGCCCGTATGCAGAGCTGCATTATCCTTTTGAGAATAAAGAACTTTTTGAGAAGCAGTTCCCGGCATCCTTTATCTCCGAGGCAGTGGATCAGACCAGAGGATGGTTTTATTCTCTGCATGCGGAGGCAACGCTGCTGTTCAATCGCCCGGCTTTCAAGAACGTCATTGTAATGGGACTTGTTCTGGATGAAAACGGCAACAAAATGTCGAAATCCAAGGGCAACGCCGTGGATCCGATGGAAGCGCTGGAAACGTACGGTGCGGATGCGGTTCGGTGGTATTTCTACACGGCCAGCGCACCGTGGCTGCCGAAGAGATTCTCCGGAAAGGCCGTGAAGGAAGGACAGAGCAAGTTCCTCGGAACGCTCTGGAACACCTATGCCTTCTATGTGCTGTATGCAGAGATCGATCAGTTTAATCCGACAGAGCATGTACTGGATTATGATAAGCTTTCTGTTATGGACAAGTGGCTTCTGTCCAAGATGAATTCCATGATACAGAAAACGGATGCCAACATGGCGGCGTATAAGCTTCCGGAGGCAGCTGCTGTTCTGGAGGAGTTCGTGGACGACCTGTCGAACTGGTATGTCCGCAGAGGCAGAGAGCGTTTCTGGGCAAAGGGAATGGAGCAGGATAAGATCAATGCTTACATGACTCTGTACACGGCGCTGAAAAATGTGTGCCTGTGTGCAGCTCCCATGATCCCGTTCATGACGGAGGAGATCTACCAGAACATTGTGCGCAGTGTAGATTCTGCAGCACCGGAATCCATTCATCTGTGCCGCTTCCCCGAGGCGGATGCGTCCAGAATCGATACGCAGCTGGAAAGTGACATGGATCAGGTTCTGAAGATTGTTGTGATGGGCAGAGCCTGCCGGAATACCTCAGGCCGCAAGAACCGTCAGCCGCTTTCGAGAATGTATGTGAAGTCGGATCGGGCACTGGATGAGTTCTATCGGGAGATCATTGAGGACGAACTGAATGTGAAGAGCGTGGAATTCGCCGATGATGTCCGCGCCTACACAACGTATGCCTTCAAGCCGCAGCTGCGCACGGT
>CAVAJA010000052.1:0-12137 GCA_963588615.1 Lachnospiraceae bacterium
AGAAATGGCAAGAGTAGGAAAGCACAATGAGCGAGAAGTTTGACCAAGTAAAGTATGTGAATGACTACACACGGCAGAATTACGACAGGTTCAGCCTGACGGCTCCAAAGGGCCGCAAGGATGAGATAAAGGAAGCTGCCAAGGCGGCAGGAATGAGCCTGAACGAGTATATCCTGACGGCGGTAGCAGAGAAGATGAAAAATAATAACTTATAAGTTATTGAAAACTGTTTAGATTTGGCTACAATATGAGGGAGGCGGCTTGCACGACATTATTTATTACAGAGACAACAATGGACATGTTCCTGTTGCTGAGTATCTTGATGAATTAGCCAAGAGACGGGACAAAGATAGTCGCATCAAACTTGGCAAGATTGGTGATTATATTGAGCTGCTCAGCAAGTGCGGTACACAGATTGGACAGCCATATGTCAAACATCTAGATGCGGAAATATGGGAACTGCGGCCACTCAGAGACAGGATTCTGTTTGTGGCATATGTGGATGGCAGTTATGTACTTCTACATCATTTTGTGAAGAAAACACAAAAGACGCCGAGGAGAGAAATAGAAAAAGCTAAACGAGAACTGGCTGACTTTATGGAAAGGGGGATTAACCATGAAGGATAACAAATTCGAGAACAATCCGGCTTGTGGCGGAACGTGGGCTGAACATCGGAAGAAACTTTTTACACCAGAAGAAATCGCAGAGAGTGATCTGCGTGTTGCTCTTACATGTGAAATAATGCAAGCAAGAAAAGAGAAGGGCATTAGTCAGAAACAGTTAGAGACGATGAGTGGCGTGAAGCAGCCAGTGATTGCCAGAATGGAGAATGGTACCACAAACCCACAGATTGACACCGTTCTGAAGGTATTAGCATCTCTTGGCAAGACGTTGGCGGTTGTGCCGCTTGAGAAAATGGCATAGCTGAGGCTCTTGAAAAAATCCTGAGGATGAAGCATTATAACATATAACAAAGCTGTTCTTTTTTACAGGCCGCCTGTCATGGGGCGGCTCTTTTTTATTGCAAGCATTGCAAAAATTGCTATAATTTAATCAGTGTGTACGATTTCCTCGCGTTTGGGGCTGCCGTTTTTTGTGGCAGCCTTTTTTGTTATAATTGATGTTGTTATCCGTGTGGGTACATATGGATACATTGTGCCGGACCTGTTCCTAACCAGATTGGAGGCATCCCCTTATTTGTCCTCGCAGGCCCGAAAACAATCAGCGAATGCTGTTTTCTTTTCATTCCTCTTGATCCGCTGCCGGTATGGTGGCGGATCTTTTTATGGGGTATGCTAAGTGTTTTGATAGTCTGATCTTCCGTTTCGCACGGAGTCTTTGCAGTTTTCTATTGCGCGTTCGACATTTTCAATGTCAGGCATAACGTGATCCATTCCACGCAGTTTTCCGAGTTCCTGCACCATGCAGTATGTTTCCACGGTTATTCTGGAGATGTTTATTCGATGAGCGATTGGCAAATGATTTCTGGCCGTCAGTTCGTCAAGCTGAGCATGCCAAGATGATCCCGTTTCCCCGAAGATGCAGAAAGCAAGTTCCCTTTTCTCGTGATCCGATGCTATGTGTTGGATATAGTGTAGTAATGCATCATCAATTTCCTCTTGTTTGCTGTCTTGTGTCAAATTTTTGTATCGATCCGGATGGAGATAATTTAAACATGAACGCATTGGATTGATTCCGAGTGTTCCGAACCACGCCGCCATGTCCGAGAGTTTCGGAGTGCTGATTCCGGTTTCCCAATTCTGAATGGTCGTTAATGATTTCCCTAATGATTTTGCCATGTACTGCTGGCTTCTGTTCTTACCGATCCTGGCTTCTGCCATAATTTCTGCTGTCATGTCGTTTAGATCAAAATCCATTTGCTTTCCTCCTGTTAGGCGAGTATACCCAGAAAAACAGTTAATTTTGTGCCCAGAATTGCTCAAGAAATTAACCAGGTATTCTTTTATGCTTAAAGAGAGCGGAGGCAAATATGGGCTATTACGGAGGTTACGGGATGGGTTGTCCATCTCAGCAAATGTATGGATATGGTCAGCCATGTCTAGATCAGGGTCTAATCATGGTGAATGGAGAAGAGGGAGCGAAAGCATATCCTCTGCCTCCGAACAAGACGGTTCCGTTGTTCGATAAGAATGACATGACGTTCTATCTGAAGTCCACGGACGGAGGCGGCTATGGGGCGCTTCGGAAGTTCACGTACAGCGAGATTGTCAATAATGCTCCAGAGAAGAAGGAAGAGTATCTGACAAGAGCGGAGTTTGAGGAATGGAAGGGACAGTATGCCGAATGTATTTCAAGGACAGGGAATAGACGGAAATCTGGAAGCAACAGTTCAGCTGGCGAGTCAGGGGATACATAGCCCCAGTGATCTGATGAGGCTGTCGGAAGCCATGAAAGGAACGGATCCAGAACGGGTTTTCCGTAGGGTCTGCCAGATGAAGGGAGCGGATCCGGATGCTGTGATGGAACAGGCGAGGATGCTTGCATCAATGAGCGGATTTAATGGTTAGCGCAAGCCATGAAGTGATAGGAGGCAATCGCCTCCAACAAGCAAGAGAGAGGTGTAATGATGGATGGCACAAGCTATATGCCGAGCCTTGCAGATATCTCTGCGGTAACTGGTAAGAACGGAACGTTCGGGGGAGAGTGCGGTGGAGGCATGTGGATCTTCGCTTTGATCGTGCTGATGCTGATTGGAAATGGCGGTCTGTTCGGAGGAAATCGAGACAGAAACGCTTCCGTTGGAGATGTCCAGAGAGCGACAGATTTTGCGGCTCTGGAGCGTCAGAACAACGAAACAGTAGCGGCGGTCAGACAGGGAGTCTGTGACACCACGTCTGCAGTGAAGGATGGGAACTATAACATCCTGGGCGAACTGAGAGATGTTCAGCAGGCTACCAATGTCGGATTTTCAAATATGCAGAATTGCTGCTGCGAGACAAACCGGAACATTGATTCTGTCCGGTATGACATGGCGAACTTTGCGAACGCTACGCAGACGGCGATCCATGCGGAAGGTGAGCAGACAAGAGCACTCATGCAGCAGAACAAGATCGATGCGTTGCAAGCCAGAGTAAATGAGCTTTACACAAGTCAGCAGTTGTGTGGCGTACCGAAGGTCAGCAATTATGCTTGGGGAGTTTATCCGTATGCTGGAGGACCTTCTCCGGCGATTCCTGGTGGTGGATACTTCGCATAATGTGTCGCTACAACAGCGGGATTGCCCCTGTGGTTAGCTCCGCAGGGGTTTTGTTATGGAGGATATATGGCAAGTTGTAATTGTATGAAAGACAGACATTATAAGAGTTCTGCGCAGTTCTACAATACGGCGACGCAGACAATAGGTTCAACGATGGCTCCGCTCAATCTGATCGGGACCGAGGTTACGGATTCCGGAGTATCACTGGAGACATCGGCAAATGCAATCGAAATTCAGCATTCCGGTCTGTACCGGATCACAGCGGACGTAGGTGTGAACGCCACGACAGCAGGAAACATCACGATTCAGCTTTATCAGAATGGCGTTCCCATGTCTGAAACAGTGAGGATCATTACAGCAAGTGTTGGCTATCATCTGGTGTCAATCAATACGATTCGGCAGTTCAAGACATTCTGCGGACAGAATCCTGCATCCATTCAGGTAATGGCGATGACAGACGGAACGGCAGTTGGGAATGTTACGTTCATATCTGGGAATGCACTGAAGGAGGCATAAATGGAGAATATGGAGATGCTGAAGTTATTTTCCTGCTTCATCAACGAGGAGCTGGAGGACATCGAAAAGTACGCAAAACAGGCGATCAAATGGAAGGATCGGAAGTCTGACATTGCAGAAGGGTTCGTGAATCTGAGCAAGCAGGAGGCTGCACATTATCAATCCCTGCATGACATGGTGATCAAGCTGATCAAGTATGCTGCCGATGCAGGGGAAGGACTTACTAATGGTGAAATGGCGGTGTATGAATTTCTGAAGGATACCGAGACTGAGAAGTATCTGAAGGGTAAGGAGTATCAGGAGATTTACAGAGATATGTAGGAGAAAGCAATGTGCGTGGTGAAGAAATTTAATAGAAATCGAGCAGAACTTCCTGGCAAATTAACATATCTTATAGAGCAACTGCCAGAGGAATATATTCCAATGCTGGAAGGATACATCCAAGGGATCATAGATGGTGCTTATGAGATAAAAAACGCGGAGAACGGGTGAGAAATCATCCGTTCTTTTTGTTTGCTGTGAATGTGCATAAAAACAATGCTGAATATCCGTTTATTATTTTGGTGTCTAAATAGCTGACAGGGTTATGAACACACGATATTATAATCTCGTACCAAGGGATTGGACATAAGGAGGCAAAGGTATGACGACAAAAGATCAGGAAAGAAAAGTTCTGGAGCAGATCAGAAAACTTGTTGCTGGATTGGGCGAGGACAGCTACGTGGCAAAGGCCTTCGAAGGGTGCTTTGAGATTGCCGAGGACAACATAACAAACGATTTTGCTTGTAGCATGAAGCAGAGAGCCGAAAGTGCAGCGAAGGAGCGTGAAGAATGGCACCAGAAGGCAACGTCATTCGAAATCAAGTGGAATGAGGATGATCAGAAGATCGCTGATTTGTATGACGAACTTAGGCGTCTGCAGGAGAAGTGTGAGAAGGATTGCCAGCTTGAAACACACAAAACTGCTGAGTGGAAGAAGGAAGCAGACGAAAGACAGGAAACAATCAACGACCTCATTGCGAAGACGGCAGACCTGCAGAAGCAGTTGGACGAGAAAGACCTTGAGATCATCAAGCTGAAGGCAAGACTGTTCGACATGATGGACGTATAACGCACACGGGGGCGGGCTCCGCTTCCGACACGCTGCGCGGAGCAAAGTGCCTGGCAACCAAAAACGTTGAACTGTGGGACAACTGGCAAGGTCTTCGCATTCCTAGGATCTTCCGTGCGGAAGATACGAAGGTTGTTGCAGGTGAATTTTATGGCCGGCTGGAGATGCGTGCCCCTAAACTTGGGGCCAAGTGCTATGAGAAGATAAGGGATAAATGGGAAGAGTCAGAAATCTGACTCGTATTTCCAGGCAAATGGGGATGAATTAAGGAGGGAAAAATGGTTAAGGTAGAGGGGATTGAAGGAAAAGAAGTTAAATTCATCTGTAACGATGGATTTACAGTCCGTTGCTTTGGCAACGTAGAAATTTATGAGGATGTAAATAATTTTTATTGCATCCCGAATTTCCACAGCATGGAGGCAGCTGGCGTGTACTCGAAATACGAGTTCACGATGGAGGTGGTCGGATGAAGCAGTATGAACTTAGGGTTTTCACTGTAGGGGGGGGAGAGACAATGACGATCAGAATTGAAGACGGAAGTGTTCTTTATGGCTGCGTTGTCGAATGGGAGAAGGAAGTGCATTGGGGGTACGTTTATCGGCTTCTCAGCAAAGATGGTGAATATTATGCACAGGTTGATGACGATGGAATGCAATTTCGTAGATTGTATGAGGACAAAAAAGACTGTGCGGTTCGCATTATGAAGCGTCAGTTGAAATTGATGGAGAGGCGGAACATGGTTTTAACAGATTTGGGAGGTATTGAAAATGAGCAAGGTTAAAGAGATCAAGAAGATTCTGGATGCAAAATGCAAGTACGAGCCGAAGGAGTTTATGGTTAAGAGTGTGGGTGAGCTGCTGGGGCTAGATTATCCTGGCATGGTTCCGGTCTGGGTTGTGCAAGCTCCGGGCAAGGAGTATGGGGCATATGGGATTCTTCACAGAGATGTACAGGATGAGGTTTATAAGAAAACCGGCGGTGACTATTGGATTATTCCGTCATCCATACATGAGATACTCTGCGTGGGTAAAGATATTGCAGAGGACAGAGATGGGCTTATGTGCATGGTTAAGCGTATAAATCATGACTATGTGGATCCGATGGATCAACTGGCAGATGTAGTATGGAGCTTCAGCTATGACAGCTATGGGAACGGTGTTATCGAATAAGGAGGAAATAGACATGAGCAAGATCAAGGTTTTGTATTGTCCGTCGTGGGCAAAGCCGGGAATCCGTGAGATTGAAAATACGTTAGGTGCAATGCAGAAACTGGTTGGAGGATACATTGAGGTTGTAACGCTCCAGGATGAGCCGGAGTTGGTCCTGGTTTGTGACGAAGAAGGTTTGCTTAAGCAATGTAGTATAAACCTGTCGGTGCCAGATTTGAGGCAGTTTAGAAGGCTTCAGACTCCCATAGTCGGGGATTGCTTCATTTGCAGTGCAAACGAAGAGGGTGAGTTTGTGAGTATTCCGGATGAGGTGGGGAAGAATCTCCTGGACAGCGCTTTAAACAATAAGGAATATGCTAAATATGTTAAAAAAATGGTGTCTAAGTGGCTGACATAACTGAATAACCGCGGTATTATAAGAATGTACCGAGGTGGTACGGGGGATTCAGTTCAAGGAGGTAAATGCTATGTGGTTCAAAAACATCAAGTCTTTCGAAGATCTCAAATCTCAGTTCAAAGCATTGGCAAAGGCTAATCATCCTGACAACGGCGGCTCTGATGATGCAATGAAGGCTATCGTGGTGGAATACGAATCATTGTTCCCGGTCTGGAAGGATCGCCACGAGAAGGCAACGGGAGAAGCAGTAGACGAGACAGCTTCCGCTTCTGTGACCAAGTTCTACACGCAGTGCGGGTGGGCCGGTCGGAATTATGACAGCAGCCTGTCTCTCAAGGAGATCGCTCAGATTGTGAGGGGTTATGTGAAGGAGAAGTATCCGACATTTCGCTTCTCCGTTCGCACCGAATATGCGTCTATGTGCTGCGAGTTACATGTTTCCCTGACACAGGCACCGTTCGAGGTGTATAAGACGGCAGAGGAGCTTTCTGAGGACGATCTGCATGAATTGTGGGTATATGCTAATCACTGGAATTTTACAAATCTGTTTCCAGGTGATGGCATAACGGACAAAGAGCTTGCGGAAGCATACGCAGCCGGTAAGCTCTATAAGATTCTTCGTGAGGATGTGGCAGAGATGTTCAAAGATGTTGATGCATTCGTGAACAGCTACAGATATAGCGACTGCGACGGAATGATTGACTATTTTGATGTGAATTTCTACTACTTCAGCTGTTCCGTAGATCGGAAGTTCAAGATTGTCGTGAAAAAGGCACGTATTGCAAATCCGAAGCAGGAAGTTTCTGCTTCGGATGAGACAAACAAGGAGGGAAATGGTAAACTGGAACTTGACGAAAAAGAGTATTCTATCAGCAAAACTGAGCACACAAAGACGCATGAAACAATTTATGTAGTAAAAGTCCTGCGGACGTTGGAGAAGGACGAATATATCAAGGAAGCCAAGAAGATGAAAAGCCTTGGAGGGTATTATTCCAAGTTCGTTCACGGCTTCGTGTTCCGACAGGATCCAACGGAGCTGCTGGCATCATAGGGGAATGGATGAACGGAAAAGATGTTATAAACGAGAAACTACAAGAACGTGATTATTCCATCTATCAACTTGCAAAGGCAATGGGGACAACAAGACAGAACCTTTGTAAACTACTCCGGACGACTGGAGACGCGAGGTTTGAAACCGTCTCCAGAGCCCTGGAAGCGATGGGATATAAAATTGAGGTCAAGGATGCACCATACAGAGTTGTGGAGCGGTCCTATATTGACTACGTACAGCACAAAGGAAGACCGGCGGCATTATTTGTTGCAGAAGAAGATGGTGCGTATTACGCGGTTGATAATCGTGAGGGAGGATGTTACTACATTGCATTCGATCAAAGCGAGGATCCGGCAGAGAACAAGGCCGCATTTGAATCCTGGATTGGAAAAGCAACATAAAGAACGGGGGCGTTCTTTTTGTGTCATAAATGCTTAATGCCGTATTCGAATGTGATCACTGACGTATTCGATAAAGGAGGAAACAACATGAACAGAGTGGTTTTAATGGGGCGGTTGGTCAGGGATCCGGATGTCCGATATACGCAGGGACAACAGCCTATGTGCGTTGCCAGATACACACTGGCGGTGGACCGGAGAGGAAGAAAGGAGGAGGGACAGCAGACGGCAGACTTCATCTCCTGCATCGCCTTTGGAAAGAGTGGGGAATTCGTCGAGAAGTATCTGCATAAGGGCATGCGGGTCTGCGTTGAAGGTCATATCCAGACTGGATCCTACAACGACAAGGACGGGAACAAGCGGTACACAACAGACGTTGTGGTGGATGCGCACGAGTTCTGTGAGAGTAAGGCCGCGAATGATGTGGCGCAGAATACAGCACCGGCACAGTATTCCGCTGCGAAATCGCAGCGGAGTGCCATTGATGGATTCATGAGCATCCCTGACGGGATCGATGAAGAGCTGCCTTTCAACTGATAGGGGGAGGAGAGATGACAGCAAGAGTTAAGGCAATGGTACTGCCGAAAACATTGCTCCCACCTACGAAGGAATACCACGGAAAGAATCCGGAGTGGGTAGAACATCCAAGATATGTACCGCTCTCAAAAGAGCAGTACAAGAAGAGCACAGAAATTGGCAGGAAGACAGCATTAAGGAACCGGACATCAACGAAACACTGGACAGAAGAGGAAGTTCAGCGGGCGGTTGAAATGAGAAAGGCCGGTGCGAAATGGAGGGTCATCGGTGAGAAGTTTGGGGTGACCGATGGGGCGGCAAGACACCGAATTCAAAAGGAAATGTAGTTTGAAAAAGAGGAGAGGAAAGAAATGGCCAAGAACACAAGCAACGTAATGAGAGTAAGACTGACATTTATCGATGAGATCCTTGGGACAGCTTCCGGTGATCCTGATATCCACGGAACATACATCGCATCCAACGCACCGGATGCACCGTCCAAGCAGGAAGAGATCGAAGCCATTGGAGAGGATGAGTTCCGGGCGAAGGGGAAGACGGTGTTTCCCAGAAACGCAGAGGGAGAGCCGATCTTCTGGAACTACCAGTTTAAAGGCTTCTTTAAGTCGGCGTGTGCTGCCCAGAGGAAGATAACCGGCACGAAGTCCAGCAAATGCACGGCGTATAAGAAGAAAATCGACCTGGGGATCTTCCCGTTTGCGGATGCCACAAAGAAAGCGGATCGGGCGATTGTGATCCACACGGACCGGCCGATCGGGGACTGCCAGAGACCGTTGAGAGCACAGACGATGCAGGGTGAGCGCGTTGCTATTTCGGATTCTGAAGCAATCGCCGCAGGAGCGTGGTGTGAGTTTGACATCTACATGCTTGATCCGGCAGACAAGGACATGATCTGTGAATGGCTGGATTACGGAGAATTGAACGGAATGGGTCAGTGGAGGTCAGCAGGGAAAGGAGCGTTCCGTTGGGAAGAAATTGCATAAGCAAACCGGCTTGGAGGGGACGGATTATCAATCCGTCTCTTCCGGCAAAGGAGTGCAGATGGATAAAGCAGAAAAGAAGTGCGGCAATTGCCTGTACTACAACTATCGAGGCAGAAGAGGACTTGTCACAGCAGAGTGCGAGGTTTATTCGGCAATGCACGCAGCAGTAGACAAAGCCTGTCCGAACTGGAAGGAGGAGCGGAATGTATTACGCAGCAGATGAAGGAGCTTTTGACATTAAGAGAGCGCACTTTGATGACGCTGGGATCGATATGAGAACGCCGGAATGGTTTGTCCTGAGAGCCGGAGAGCAGAAGGTCGTTGATCTCAAGGTGAGAGTGCAGATCCCAGTCGGCTATTACGGCAAGATGGAGTCCAAGAGCGGCCTGATGGTCAACCACGGAATCGTCTGCATGGGCGGCGTTGTGGACAGCGGCTTCCGCGGAACGATCAAGGTGCGGATGTGGAACACGTCCAGCGAGGACTATGAGTTTGAAAAAGGCGACAAGCTCGTGCAGATGGTGCTGATACCTGTCCTGCTGGCGGATCTGGTTAAGGCAGACAAGCTGGATGCGGCTGTCAGCGGGCGAAACGAAAGTGGCTGGGGAAGTACCGGAAGATAGCAGCGGAGAAGTTTAGCATGGCCATGCGAAGGATTAGTCATGATTAGCACAGCAATGGCAAGGCGACGAATGCATAGATATGCAGTGGAACAGTAAAGAAATGAAGAGCAATGGCATTGCATTGTGTGGGCAAGGTTAAGACTTGTTAAGAGTTGCACTGCGTAGGCAAGGATCTGTTTAGAAAGGCTTTGTAAAGGCAACGAAAAGCGAAGAAATGCAATGGAAATGTTTAGATCGGAAGCGCAGGGAAGCGTAAAGCAAAGGCAGTGTTTAGTTGGGAAGGGCACTGAAAAGCAAAGGCAATGAACAGAACTGTAATGAATGGCAGCGGCATGACATGGCATAGAGAAGTTTTGTCACGGCAGTGAATTGCAAAGCGGCGGTAAGGCACAGCAATGAGGCGTAATGGAAAAGCAGCGAAGAGCAACGAAGGGTTTTGCTATGGAAAAGTGAAGCAGGGCACTGCATCGCATAGCAAAGGCACGGCGGAGGTAGTGATGGTGGTTTTGTGGGCAATAGCGGCAGTTTTGTTTCTGACCGATGACAAGAGGGCGACTGCTGGCGGTTTGATGTGGTTAAGTCTGGTTCTGGCAGTGCATTGGGGCATGGTCAAGTTTTAGGAGGCGAGATGGGAACGAAAAGTTTATCAATATCGGTATATGTGAAGGTACCGAAGGATGTGAGCGAGAAGGACGTCTTCGGGCGCATCTGGAGTGCGGCAATGGCAGACGCAGCATCCTCAGAGGGCGTGTCCGTCCAGGTTATGAGGTTGAGCGATGACGGTGAGTGAGGCAATCCGTGTTGTGGACAAGGATGCGGTACCCATGTCGTATGTAAGGCTTCGATATCCTGAGGTATTTGATGCAGTTATGACGTTGGTTAGCTATGCGGAGGGGGAGAAAGCAAGGGAAAGCTAGATGGTCATTGTTATTCCTGGCGAGCCTGTGGGCAAGGGAAGACCAAGATTCAGTACCAGAGGCGGCTATGCAAGAGCATATACACCGAAGAAAACGGCAGATTATGAGGATCAGATCCTCACGGCGTATATGCTCCAATGCAAGGGGGAACGATATGAGAAAGGAACGTATCTGAGTGTAAGCATCAAAGCGTATTTCGGGATCCCAAAGTCAGCAAGGAAAGCAGATAAAGAGCAGATGAGGCTGGGGAAGATCCGGCCAGCAAAAAAGCCGGACATTGATAATGTCATGAAGATATGCTGCGATGCGCTGAACGGGGCTGCTTTTGACGATGATTGTCAGTTCACGGCGGGGTGCATCAAGAAGAGGTATTCGGATGAACCAAGGATTGAAATCAGCATTGAGGAGGACAGGGAATGATATGGCATGCAGGGAGTCAGGTGGCTACGGTGCGAGACATCGGGACATTCCGAACGAACAGGCCGGTGGGGAGCAAGGTTGCTGTGCCGGTTGAAAAATATGCAAGGCACGGAAGAGACATTAACGAAAGAAGGATTGCAGGAGCATACATCATAGAAAGCTATCCGCATGTAGCGGTCACATCTGCAGGCACATTTTCCTGGGCGCAGATCTTCTATGCAGAGAGGGGAGTGATTGCGGAATGACGACAGCAGAGGCGGTAGAACGAGTGGCAAAAGAATGGGACGATGTTATTGATGACGGAGGATCCGTCTGTGTAGTGATCGGCCCGGATGCAGAGATATCGCCAGTACATAAAAAATTGAAAAGGTTTCTGAAGGACATCGGCTACGGTGGAAGCTTCGGAGTTAAAAAGAGACAGACAAAAGAGGGATGACAATGGAGGATGGTAGGTGTTGGAAGACAATTTGCGGGTGCATAGAAAAGTGCGAGGAAAGCTGCCCATACTCAGACTGTATGCTGGAAGGGCAGGAAATCACAAAAAGGAAAGTGTTTGAAGACGCACAGAAAGAGCTGGAGCGGGTTGGGGTGCATGTCACACTGATGGAGGCAAGGGATGCCTTAAAGGAATGGAAAAAGGAGCACAGACATAAGCGAGATAAGTATCATCCAATGGTTCCTATGACGATTGAGCAGGTCAAAGAATATGAGCGCAGACATGCTGCAGGGGAGCTGTGGAGTGACATGGCGGTAGAGTGCAAGATGTCTCTTTCCGGCTTCCGACAGAAAATGAAAAGGAC
>CAVAJA010000053.1:0-15368 GCA_963588615.1 Lachnospiraceae bacterium
GGTCTCATCTGTTCCGTTCAGATTCCGCAGAATGATCCTTCCCGTCGCTGCCCCGTTCTCCCACTCCTCATAGGCCACCAGCACGCCGCTCTCCGAAGCCGCAAAATTTTTCGACAGGAGATCCTCCGCAATCAGACGAATGCTGCAGGTATCCGTGTCAATTTCATACAGCGCATCCTCCAGTGTCAGATACAGCTTTTTCCTCTCCACATCATAGTGTGCAATCTGTCCGATCTTCTGATCCAGAACCTCAAAGGAACCGCTGTAGGGAACGAACGCTTTCTCCTCCAGCGTATGATATTCCCCGCTGTAGTGATAGAACGATATTCCTGTTTTGCCTTCATGGGTGCCGCAGTTCATGTAGCCGTAAACCAGAAAATCGATGCTGCCGTCCGTTTCCAGATGAAGAATCTCGATATCGTGGTCGGCGTTGGTCTCCCGAACGCCGGTATCTCCTGCCGCATCAAAGCCATAGATGTAGATCAGCAGATCATCTGCAGACATCGCCTCATACAATCTTCCGTCATGTACGAACGCCGTCACATCCTTTTTCGATGTCTGCACCACCTGCATATCGCTCTCACCGATTCCAATGCACAGATTCCCGTCCGAGCCATAGGGATGGCTGGGATCAAAATCCTGCGACACCGTCCGTTCATAGTCCATCAGATAAAAACGATCCGTTCCCTTTCGAAGCTCATAATATTCCTCGCATCGATACAGGATGGTCCGATCCGTGCGGTCCGTCTCCTGCGGCTCTGTCGAGACATAATAGGTTCCGCGCACCCCGATATAATTGTTCTCAATGTCCACGACGGAATATACCGGGCTCGTCACCTGCACCGGATCCATATCCCCCCAGGTCACCTGGTCTGCACTGTTGTACAGACCAACGGAGGCGAGCGAGCTGTTGGAAACCTTATCCGACGGTTCCAGATACACGAGCAGCTCCTCGGAATTGGATTTGTCGAACGTCATGTCATGAAAATTCTGGGCAAACTCCAGT
Source organism: Lachnospiraceae bacterium (assembly GCA_963588615.1). Taxonomy (GTDB): domain Bacteria; phylum Bacillota; class Clostridia; order Lachnospirales; family Lachnospiraceae; genus CAG-791. The sequence continues at coordinate 1,007 of CAVAJA010000053.1, forward strand.
GCCTCCTGTGCCAGTTCCTTCACCGAATCGTCCTCGGAATACGTGATGCGGGTGTAATACCGCACCTCGTCATTCTCCTGTGTGGAAAGAATCAGCACCAGGAGATATTCCGTATCCGGTTCAATCAGGTTTTTCAAGGACAGGGTCAGCTCCGCCGTATCCCCCTGAATCTGATATTCTGCCGTTCCCTGCTCGATCAGCCGCTCCCCCGTAAGGTCCCGCACCTCCATCGAAACCCCGGTGAGATTCTGTCCATACAGCTGAACGGTTGCCTGCACCTTTCGATCGGATGAGATCGGCGTCAGCACCGCTCTCATATTGCCGGAATTCAATGCCATTGTATTCCCGTATAACGTGTTAAAAGCAGTGCTGCCGGTGTCCATCGTGACAACCGGCAGTACTGCCTCTGACATTTTCGTTGTTGTCTGTGTGCTGGAACCTGCCGCGAAAACCTCCAGCAGAACGAATACCACACAGAACAAAACTACAGAATATAGAATTCGATAAACCGTCTTGCGCATAAACTACTTTCCGGCTGCATCCAGACGAACCAGTGCCCTGTACAGCTTTGCCTCAAAGCGGACGCGCTCCTGTCTGGACAGCTGCAGATCCTTCAGTTTCTCCTCTGCCCGCTCCTTCGCCCTTTGTGCGCGGTCCACATCAATGTCCTCATCCCACTCCCAGGTGGTAGGCAGTACACGGCAGACACCGTCCATCATACTGAGCATGCCGCCGATGCAGGCTGCGGAACGCCTGGACCCGTCTTCAAAGGTGATCTCCGCAGCACCCATACCGACTCCTGTGCAGTAATTCGTATGCCCCGCCAGAATCGCCACGTCTCCATCAATGGTTCGCAGGCGAATTCTCTGTATCGCCCCTCGATATTCCAGGCCGTCCAACGATACGACCTCGATGGAAAAGGTTCCCATATACTGTCCTCTCTATCTTAACACAACAGCAGCTGTTTCGTACTCATCTGTGTCTTTCCCGGATATCCGATCCGGCTACACCGATTCCCCTGCCTTCCGAAAGACATCATCGATGGTGCCCACCAGGAGGAATGCGCTCTCCGGCAGATCATCACACTCACCGTTCAGAATCATCTTGAATCCGCGAATTGTCTCCTTCAGCGGAACATAGGTCCCCGGAATGCCCGTAAACTGCTCTGCTACCGAGAAGCTCTGCGACAGGAAATTCTGAATCTTGCGGGCACGGTATACGGTCTTCTTATCATCCTCCGACAGCTCATCCATGCCCATGATGGCAATGATATCCTGCAGCTCACGATAGCGCTGCAGCACCTGCTGCACGCCTCTTGCGACGCTGTAATGCTCCTCTCCTACAACCTCCGGAGACAGGATTCGGCTGGTGGAATCCAAAGGATCCACCGCAGGATAGATGCCGCGGCTGGCAATGTCACGCGACAATACAGTTGTTGCGTCCAGATGCGTAAAGGTCGTTGCCGGTGCGGGATCCGTCAGGTCATCAGCCGGGACATACACCGCCTGTACCGATGTGATGGATCCTTTTTTCGTAGAGGTAATGCGCTCCTGAAGTGTGCCCATTTCCGTGGCCAGCGTCGGCTGATAACCAACTGCGGAGGGCATGCGCCCCAACAGAGCAGACACCTCAGAACCAGCCTGTGTAAAGCGGAAAATGTTGTCAATGAACAGCAGCACATCCTGATTCTTTACATCTCTGAAATACTCCGCCATCGTAAGACCGGACAGTCCGACTCTCATTCTGGCTCCCGGCGGCTCATTCATCTGGCCATAGACCAGTGCTGTTTTGTCCAGAACGCCGGACTCCTTCATCTCTCCGTACAGGTCATTGCCCTCACGGGTGCGCTCCCCGACCCCCGTGAATACGGAAATTCCGCCGTGAGCTGTCGCCACATTATGGATCAGCTCCATGATCAATACCGTTTTTCCTACGCCTGCTCCCCCGAACAGGCCGATCTTTCCTCCCTTTGCGTAGGGGCAGATCAAATCCACGACTTTGATTCCGGTCTCAAAAATCTCCTGTGCAGGAACCTGCTCCTCAAAAGAAGGCGCAGGCCGATGAATGGACCATTTTTCCTGTGTCTGCGGAGCAGGCTTGTTGTCCACAGGTTCCCCCAGCAGGTTGAACACTCTTCCGAGGCATTCGTCTCCGACCGGCACCATGATCGGCGCCCCCGTATCCACTGCCTCCACACCTCTGGCCAGTCCATCTGTAGAGCTCATTGCAATGCAGCGCACAACCTCGTCACCGATCTGCTGTGCAACCTCCGCAACCAATGTCCTCTCCCCAAGAGGAATCTCGACTGCATGATTCAGCTCCGGAAGCTCCCCCTCCGCGAATCGAATGTCCAGAACAGGGCCTGTAACCTGTATTACCTTTCCCTTGTGTTGTTCACTCATTTCAATCCTATCCCTTCTATACAGAACATTCCGATCATCGCCGGCTCATCACTTCCTGACCGCCGTTCCTCTTCCCCCGTCAGGTTTCCTCCGCGCCGGCCACAATCTCCGTAATCTCCTGCGTGATGCTGGCCTGTCTCGCCCGATTGTAATTCAGACTGAGCGTTTCGATCATCTCTTCCGCGTTGTCCGTTGCTGCCTCCATTGCGGTTCTCCTCGCCGCAAGCTCGCTGGCCACGGATACGTTGACGCCTGTATAAAGGATTCCCGCCAGATAATCCGGAACGATCGAATCGAATACCGTCTCTGAATCCGGTTCATATAAAATCAGATTTTTCGCCTTTTCCTGTCCGTTGCCGCCCTCTGTGCTCTTTCTGAAATCGGACAGCGGCAGCACAGCCGTGATCTCCGGAGTCTGCGTCATCATGGAAACAAACCTTGTAAAGCAGAGGCAGACATGTCCGTAATTCCCCTTCGAATATTCTTCACAGACCTGTCTTGAAATCTCAAAGCAATCTGAAGCTCCCACAGACGATACGTCCGCAAACTGTTCGGACAAAATCGGCACCCCTTTGCGCGAATAATAATCGACGGATTTCCTTCCGATCGGAAGAACAGCATAATCCTTTCCTGCCGCTTCCTCCTCCATACGCTTGAAGATGTTGGCATTGTACCCGCCTGCCAGGCCTCTGTCTCCGGCAATCACGACGTACAGCCATCTGTCACTTCCGCTGCAGCGAACATAACGGGAACGAAACTCTGTGTTCTCCGATGCAATGCGCTCAAGCGCCGCGCGCAGAGTTTCATAATACGGTCTGCTCTGTTCTGCCTTTTCCTTGGCTCTCCGAAGTTTGGACGCCGCCACCAGCTGCATTGCCTTGGTAATCTGCATGGTGTTCTGGACACTCTTTATTCGAAGCTTCACCGCCTTCATATTTGCAGCAGCCATGGATCCATCACCTTTCCGTCAAAAATTCTCCGGTATATGCTTCCAGAACCTTCCTGAGCCTGCTCTCAGCCTCGGCCTCCAGCTTTCCGGTCTCGCGAACGGCACTCATCGCCGCCAATCCGTCCGGATCCTGATCCAGTCTCGCATACAGCCCCTGCTCATACGCCGCCATTTGATCTGCGGAAAGATCCTTCAAGAGGTTCTGCGTCACTGCATACAGAATCGCCACCTGTTTTTCCACAGGCACCGGCGATGCGTTTTTCTGTTTCAGAACCTCTACGATCCTGGCCCCCTGCTCCAGTCTCGCCTTTGTATCCTTGTCCAGGTCTGAGCCGAACTGCGCAAAGCTCTGCAGCTCGCGATACTGCGAATACACCAGCTTCAAGGTTCCGGACACTTTCTTCATAGCCTTGATTTGAGCGTTTCCTCCGACGCGGGATACCGAGATTCCCGGGTTCACCGCAGGCATGATCCCTGCATGGAACAATTCCGTCTCAAGGAAAATCTGTCCGTCTGTGATCGAAATCACGTTTGTCGGAATATAGGCAGACACATCTCCTGCCTGCGTCTCAATGATCGGCAGCGCCGTCAGAGACCCCCCTCCCTTTTCGTCAGACAGCTTTGCCGCACGCTCCAGCAGTCTTGAATGCAGATAGAACACATCGCCCGGATACGCCTCACGTCCCGGCGGGCGCCGAATCAGAAGAGACAGAGCGCGGTAAGCCACAGCGTGCTTGGACAGATCGTCGTACACGATCAGCACATGCCTGCCCTGATTCATGAAATATTCGCCCATTGCACAGCCTGCATAGGGTGCAATGTACTGCAGCGGCGACGGCTCCGATGCGGTAGCTGCAACTACAATGGAATACTCCATGGCGCCGTTTCTCTTCAGCTGATCCACCAGATTGGTTACGGTGGAGCGCTTCTGTCCGATGGCAACATAGATGCAGATAACCCCCTTGCCCTTCTGATTCAGGATGGTATCCACTGCGATGGTGGTTTTGCCGGTCTGACGATCCCCGATGATCAGCTCACGCTGTCCGCGTCCGATGGGAATCATCGAATCAATTGCCTTAATCCCCGTCTGCAGAGGTTCCTTTACCGGCTGACGATCCAGAATGCCCGGAGCCGGCGACTCCACCGGACGATATTCACTGCCCGCAATCGGTCCCTGTCCGTCGATCGGCTGTCCGATCGCGTTTACAACGCGGCCGATCATGTTCTCTCCGACCGGAACAGAGACCACACGCCCGGTTCTCTTGACGGTCTGCCCCTCGCGGATTCCGACATCCTCGCCGAACAATACTGCGGATACACTGGTTTCCTCCAGATTCTGCGCCATGCCGTATGTCCCGTTTTCGAACTCCAGCAGCTCCCCCGATACGCAGTTCACCAATCCGCTGACACGGGAAATTCCGTCTCCCACTGTCAGAACCGTTCCGGTTTCATTTTGAATGATCGCATTCTGGTAATGCTTAATCTGACTGCGGATCACTTCGGATATTTTTTCAGGTTTTAATTCCATTCAAACCACATCCTTCTCGTATTCATTCGTTATAAAACGGTCTCTTCCAGCTTTTTCTGAAGGTCCGCAATTCTGCCGCGGACCGTTCCGTCGTATAACTTCCCCTCCATTTCCACACGGATTCCTCCCAGAACAGCAGCGTCCGTTTTCTGATGAAGAATCACCCTTTTCCCGCTGATCTGCTGCAGGCGCTCCTGAAGCCTCTCCTGCTGCTGCGCATCCAGCTCCACTGCACTGACAACCACCGCATCCGTAATGCCGTGATCTGCGTTGTAGCAGCTCCGATACGTCCGCCAACAGGCTGCAAACTCCCGCAGAATCCCCTTTTCTGTCAGCAGCTTCAGGAAATTCAGGACATACGGCTGCAGTGCGTCCCCGAAGGATTCATCCAGAAGCCCCAGCCGCTCTTTTTTCGGTATGGAAGGCTCCTGCAGGAGACGGACATACTCCGGATACTCCCGGAGCAATTCCCGCACACAGGTCATCTCCCCCATGATCTCCTCTGTGAGGCTCTCCTCCGCCGCCAGATCATACAGACTCTTTCCATATAAGCTTCCGGTGCTCGTCATGACGCCTCTCCCACGTGGTCCAGAAATTCATCGATGAGCTTTTTATGATCCTCCTCGTGAATCTCCCTCTCCACAACCTTTCCTGCAATGTCCATGGCAAGGCCGCCGATCTCATTCTTTGCTTCATTGAGGGCCTTTTTCCTCTCCTGCGCAATGTCTGCCTCTGCCCGGGAACGGATCCCCTCCGCCTGCTGCTGCGCCTCTTTGATGGTCTTGTCCGCCGCGGCAGCGGCCTCCTTCTGCGCATTCTGAACAATGCGGACCGCCTCTTCTCTGGCCTCCGACAGGCTGGTCTCATATTCTGCCTTAAGACCCTTTGCCTCCTCCTTTGCTGCTCTGGCATCGGTCAGCTCCTGCTCCGAGAGCCGGCGCCTTTTCTCCAGGATCTCATTGATCGGCTTGAACAAGAATTTTTTGACCAGCAGCATCGTAATCAGCAGATTCAAAAGCGTTGCGATAAAGGTCCACGGAACAATCGTAACGAGACTCTGTGTTTCCATTTCCACTCCTTTGCCGGAATTACTGCAGATAGTTCATGAACATACCCGGTGCCACGAAGATCAGCAAAAGGCCCGTTACGAAGCCGTAGATACCGGTTGTCTCCGCAATTGCACAGCCCAGCAGCATCGTACTCGTAACATCGCTCTTGCACTCCGGCTGTCTGCCAATGGCCTCCAGCGCCTTGGCTACGGCATTTCCTTCCCCGATACCAGGACCGATACCTGCAATCAATGCACATCCTGCACCGATTCCGCAGCCCGCCAGTGCAATTCCTCTTGCCAGTAACTGAAAATCTCCCATGATATACCTCCTGTTGTGTTGTTATGGGGATAAAGCTCTATTCCTCTGCAGCGTTGGCAATGTACATTGTCGTCAGCATACAGAAAATAAACGCCTGCATGAAACCGGTAAACCAGTCAAAATACAGCGACGCCACCGCCGGAATTCCGACATCCAGAATCGGGATCTGGGACAGGAACTCTCCGACCGCTCCGGGAATCCATCCCAGAATGGCAGCGGACGCCAGGGCCAGTGCCCAGTAAATCAACCCGTCAATGACCACCCCCGACAGAATATTGCCGAAGTGACGGCAGGCCATCGAGACCGGAGTGGCCAGCTCCGACAGCACATTGAACGGCGTCATCACGGCAATCGGCTGCGTGTATCCCTTCAGATAGCCGCCCAGACCGTTTGTCTTAATCTTGGTCGCTGTGATCATGATGAACACCAGAACCGCCCAGGCCGCCTCCGTAGACAGGTCCGCCGTAGGGCTCCAGGCTCCGACGAGGCAGATCAGATTGGAAATCAGACTCGTTGAGAACAAGGCTGCGATAAAGGGAATCAGCCTGTCAAAGTTCGTTCCCCCCGTATTGTTCCGCACAAAATTCGTTGCAAGCTCGACCAGCCATTCTGCGACAGCCTGACGTTTGGAAATGTTCTCCACCCTCAGATCTCTTGTCAGGAACAGGCAAAGTGCCAGGATAATTCCCATCACAATCCATGAATTGACAAGCGTCTCCGAAATCACGATATCGCCCAGAATCGGAATTCCTGTCGGAATGGTCGCGTAGATTTTGGCTCCTTCGATTGAGAAATCCATCGTCGCATCTCACTTTCTCTTATAATCCCAGACTCCCTTTCCGCGAATCAGAGCTCCGGGAATCACAAGCGGAATCACTGCCGCCGCCGCATTGATCTGCGGAATCACAATGGCAAGAATGATGAAAACAATCTGTCCCAGTGTGCGGTATCGATAGGACAGCGTCATCTTTCTTTTGGCATTATCAAAATGATCGTCTGCCGCCGCTTTCTCTGCGATCAGCGCCATGATAAAAAAATTCCCGACTGCGACGAGGCAGCCAAGGACAGCTCCCGCTATCACACCGAATCCGAAGGGAACGGATGACGTCAGCATATGGAGAACCCAAAAGGCCCCCAGCATCACAGCTGTCCCTATTGCAGTCCCGACTGCGACAAATGACGCAGACTCCTTCACTGCTCCCGAAAGTTTCATTTCTTCTCTCCTGAATCTGCAGAGCCCGCTCTGCATCCGCCGGACAGGCACCGGCTCTAATAATGCTTGTTGAAGGCGGCTCTTTTGCGCTTTTTCTTCCCGTCCTTTGCTGCCGACAGATAGACCTTGTAGGCCGTCATAAAAGAGGAACCCAGCCCCAGAATCAGAGCCGGCAGATAGATCCACAATCCGATGCCCAGCTTTTCTGCCGCAAGGTACGCAGCTCCCAGACACATCAGGATCGGCGCCGCAATCGACAGCCCCAGCTGACCGATCAGCGATAGATTCTGCATAGCTTGTGTGATTTTCATATACTCCGTCTCTTTTATCCGCGTACAAAGCGAACACTGTGCACATTTTTTTCAACGTAAACGGCGAAACATTGTTTATTATAGTAGAGTATCGGATTCTTTACAAGATTTTAGCAGCTCAGATTGCACAAATATATAACACAAATGCCTGCCGGAATCCGGCAGGCATTTGGCAGACACCCTGAAGTGATGTCAATATGAATCAATAGAAGATATGACCCCCGATGGTATATTTCGGCTCCACCTGCGGAATCGGGGTACGGAAAAACAGGCAGTTTCCCACATTCGTCTGCCCTGACATTGCAGCATCCGCTGCCTGATAACAGGAGTCTGTGGCCTCGTCACTTGCCAGCGCAACCGCAAGCCGTCCCGAGGCAACCGGAGAAAATTGATTGCTCTGATAAATCACACCGGATACCGTATTGGGGAATGCCCCGGACATCAGCCGGTTGATCACAACTGCTCCGACCGCAACCTGCCCCTCATAGGGTTCTCCTCCCGCTTCACAATAGATCAGATTCGCCAAAAGAGCACGATCCCCCTCTTCAAAGGTGATGCTGCTGAGGCTGCGCCAGGAGGATGCATCGGACAGGGCCTGCAGACGTTTCTCTTCTGCAAGCTGTTTCTCAAGTGCAGAGACCGTCGCATTCTGTTCCTCCAGCTGATCCTGCAGCAGCTCCACCGCGTCCTGCGCATCGGCAATCTCCGCATTGGTGACATTCAATGCACTTGCTGTTTCATTGACCAGCGATGTGACCTGATCCGCCTGCTGGTTGACATCTGCGTGCAGGCTCTCCAGCTCCTCCTGCTGTTCCTGCAGCTGTGCCTGCTCCTCTTCCAGCTGACTTTTCTTCTCCGCGACCTGCTGTGTGATCGCTTTATAATTCTCCAGCGTCTTCTGGTCATACTCGTTCAGCTGTTCAATGTAGTTCCTGCGGTTCAGAAGATCGCCGAAGGAATTTGACGTCAGCAGAATTTCCAGATAGTAAGCACTGCCTCTCTCGTAGAGAAACTGAATGCGCCTCTTCATGGATGCATACTGCTCCTGCTGTGTCTCAAGGGCCTGATCCAGCTCCTCCTGTGCTGCGGCGATCTCCTCCTGCTTGTCCTCGATCTCTTCGTTTTTAGAGCTGATCTGCGTGTTCAGTTTGGCCAGATTGGTGGAAAGAACGCTCAGCTTGCTGTTGAAATCGTCCAACTGACTCGTCAGGGAATCCTGGGTCTGTCCCAACGCCTCCACCTGATCCTGACCGGCGTCCACCGCATCCTGCGTCTGCTGCGCCTGCTCCCTCGCCTTGTCCAGAGCCTCCTGCGTCTCCTGCGTGGCCTGAACCGAGAGGGAACCCATGAAAAGAGACAGCGCAAGAACTCCGGGCAGAATTCCTCTCCCCCGGAGCATGTTCCTGAATTTTTTCCTGTTCCCGTCTTTTCCTCGCTGCCCGTCTCTGATCATCAAAATCTACACCTGAATCGTAATGCTGCGTCCCGTCTCCTGATACTGCTCGTAAGTCACCCCTGCTGCATTGAACATCCGCTTGCTCGCGATGTTGCCGTCCGTGCCTGTATATTTATCGCTTTTATAAATCACCTTATGAATTCCCGCCTGAATGATCGCCTTCGCGCACTCATTGCAGGGAAACAACGAAACATAGAGGGTCGCCCCCTCCAGAGAGCCTCCTCTGTAGTTCAGAATCGCATTTAATTCGCTGTGCGTCACAAACGGGTATTTTGTCATGAGAGTCTCTCCCTCGCGCTCCCAGGGAAATTCATCATCATTGCAGCCTCTGGGCATGCCGTTGTATCCGATGGAAAGGATCTTCTGTTCCTTGCTGACAATGCAGGAGCCCACCTGTGTGTTGGGATCCTTCGACCGCATTCCCGCCAGCTGCGCAACTCCCATGAAATACTCATCCCATGAAATGTATCCCGCTCTCTTCATCGACATCCTCCAGCGGCTTCGTATTCTGCAATCTTCGCAACCCGCCTTGCGTGGCGCTCCCCGCCGGAGAATTCTGTCGCAAGGAAGGTATCCACCACATCCATTGCCACATTCTCTCCGATGACGCCCGCCCCGATCGAGAGCATATTTGCATCATTGTGTTCTCTGGTCAGCCGGGCTGTTGTCACATCGTGGCAAAGAGCACACCGGATTCCCGGAATTTTATTCGCCGTTATGCTGACTCCTATTCCTGTTGTGCAGATCACAATTCCCTTCTTTGCCTCTCCTTTCGCCACGGCCCTGGCTGCCGGCCCGGCATAATCCGGATAGTCGCAGGATTTCTTATCGTAGGTTCCGAAATCCTTCACCTCATAGCCTTTTTCCTCCAGATGCCGCATTACCGCAGCCTTCAGATCGAATCCGCCATGATCACTTGCAATTGCTATCACCATCGTATTTCTCCTTCACCTGTCACAAATGTATTACCCGCTGTCCGGCCGCCTTCATAAGCCGATTCATAATTGCCATTCCGATGCCGCCGGTTCCCGAACCGCGCTTCGATCCGATCTCTTCGTCTGTAAAAGATTCCGAGTACATCACCGTGCACTTTTCGTCATCGAATTTCCGAAGAATCCGGAACAGCTCTCTGGCAATCTCCTTTTCATCGGATCTGCTGCCGGCGCTCATGACAACATCTGCATGGTATCGGTCCCTCGTCTCATCCGTGCAGATGACACCGGTCCGTTCTCCTGCTGCCGCGGCTTTTTCCAGCTCCCCGTTGACATAATCCGCAACCTTCTCCATGGGGCCCTCCACAATCGTCAGTTCCCCCTTCGGCGCGTAATGCCGGTATTTCATCCCCGGAGCCTTGGGTCTTTCCTTGGAATCCGCAGACAGAATCGTCTGATCCACCGACACCTTTCCCAGTGTCTGCTCCAGCATCGTCTGCGTGACATATCCGGGCCTTAGGATCATCGGCGTCCCTTCCGTCAGATCAATGATTGTGGACTCCAGTCCGATTCCCACCTCGCCGCCGTCAATGATCATTTCCACACGGCCGTCCAGATCTTCTCTGCAGTATTCCGCAACTGTGGGGGACGGCCTCCCGGAACGATTGGCAGAGGGGGCCGCGACGTATCCTCCCGCCTCACGAATCATGGCCTGTGCAATCCGGTTGCTCGGGAAGCGCACCGCCACCGTATCCAGCCCTCCCGTGGTCTCATACGGCACCTTTTCCGACTTCCGGAAAATCATCGTGAGAGGTCCCGGCCAGAACGCCTCTGCAAGAATCTGCGCCTCCTTCGGAATCTCGCTCACAATCGCAGCCACGTCATCCCAGCGCGCCACATGCACGATCAGAGGATTGTCCGACGGCCGTCCCTTCGCCGCATAGATTCTGCGGGAGGATTCCGGATTCAGCGCATCTCCGCCCAAGCCGTACACCGTCTCCGTAGGGAATGCGACGAGTCCTCCGCTGCGCAGAATTCTCCCCGCCTCTGCAATTCCCTCTCTGTCAATATTCTCTTCCCCCATTGTGATATACCGGGTAATCACGTCTGCCTCCGTCTATGGTATCCGTCACTGTTGATTGACGTAATTGGCAATGTTGTCCCACACATCTGCCGTCTCAAACTGCAGTTTCCATTCCGCCACGCCTTTGATGCCGAAGCTCTGCATCACATCCAGCTTCTGCTGGATGGACTGCGCATCCTCAACCCAGATCTGAATCAGCACGCCGTTCTCGGTTGTCTCCGCATAGTTCTGCCCGACAGAAGCGTCCCAGCTGGCGGTCATCCCATGTTCCGCCATATAGCTCTGAATGTCCGCCATTCCGAGCGCCGTCGAACTCACCGAACCGTTCTCTGTTTTCCACACTCTGGAATAGAAGGGAATGGCATTGATCAGACGATCCTTGTCGACTCCTGCGTTCAGAGCTCTCTGAATTCCCTCCGTCACATAGGAGATGGAAGCAACGCTTCCCGCCTCCTGACTGCCCGCATAGTGCTCATCGTATCCCATGACCACCAGATAATCGACGAACAGACTCTGCTCCTCCAGATCATAGTGATAATTGAACTCATAATAGGGGTAATTGTCCACCGACAAAATGATTCCCGCATTCCTGCAGGCGATGGAGAGCTCGCGGATGAATTCGATGTAGTCATCCCCGTTCTCCGTGGGAATCTGCTCGAAATCCACATTGATGCCCTCAAAGCCGTACGTTGCCTGCTCCTGAATCAGCTGATTGATCAGGTTGGTCCGCGCATCCAGCGTCGTCAGGAACGTGTGGTTGTCCAGCTGCTGCAGCGAACCGGAATTGATGTTGTCCACAACTGCCCATACCTGGCATCCCATGGCGTGGGCCTGTGTGATGTAGTCTTCCGACGCCGCCTTTTCCATATTGCCGTCGTTGTCGCTGACCCAGTACCAGGTAGGTGCCACCACATTGACGCTCTTCGTCTGGCTCATATAGGAGGTCAGCGTTCCGTTTCCCTGCGATCCCCAAACATTGTGGAAGGCCATATTGATCTTGCCGTCCACGGTCATGTGCGTATATTCCGGCTCGGTATAATCCGTCACCTGTGCCGGTGTCTCTTCCCGAATGTCGGTAAGTCTCTTGTTCTCCACATAGCCGATCACAGAATCTGCCGACTTTACCCTTGACCAGGTCTCCATCTGTTCCAGAACCGTCACCTGATCGCCTTTTTCCAGCTGTTCCTTCACATCACTCTTGATGCCGCCGGAGGTACGGATCTGTGTCCTGCGCTTGACGGTTGCTACCGTCTGCGCATCCCAGCTGGTGTCAATCTGCAGGCGGTTCGGATTCTCGTATGCCGTCATCCCGAAATTGGTGTAAAGCTTCACGAAATCCAGTGCGAGATAGATCTCTCCGTCCACATTCACCGCCGGTGCGTACTCCAGAGTCTGTGTCTCGTCCCCGATCGTCACCGTCTGTGAGCCGACGGCAACGGTCAGCTTATACGTCGGAAAGCAGTAGATGATCATTCCCGTCTCATCGGATGCGTTCTGTTTTCCATAATAAAAGCGATCGTTCAGCTGACTCTTTACATCGCTGAGCTTCATGTAATCAATTCCGTTGATCCGCTTCGCGTGAATCTCCGAGAGTTCATTTCCCCACACGATCGGAACATCATCCTCTCCCTGCACGCCGAAGGCCTCTGCAAGGTCCGCCTGTTCTGTCGAATAGGAGTAGCGATCCAGAAAGAGCTTTGCCCCGAATGCCGCCACCAGAATCAGGAGCAGCACAACCACAGCAAAAATCGGCGTTCCTCTGCGCTTTCTGCGTTTGACAGGACGTTTCCTGGCGGGGCGCTTTCCTCCCGCCTTCCTTCCGGAAGCGGTCCTCCTGCTGCCCTTTCCGCTCTTTCCCGCTTTTCCTGCAGAGGTTCTCCCTGTTCCCCTTCTGCCGTCATCCCGGTCATATCGGTCGTACTCTCGTTCTGTCCAGGGCGCTTCCTCCGCATAATCACTCTCCGCGAATTCATCAAAATACCCATAATCGGCATCGCCGTAACCCTCATCCTGTCCATCGTACCCGTAGCTGTCCCCGTAATCCCGAAAATCGTCGTATTTTGCGCTCATGCACTTCCCCATTCTTTGTCCTGTGGTTTTCTTTCAATGCATACTTCGGTTTATTATAGCAAACAAAAGACGGCGTGACAGCATCCTGTTCGTTTCTCTTTCAGCGGCGGGGCCCCCTGACGGCAAGCTTTTGAAGCGGGCAGCGGCAGCCGGACATTCCTTCCGGCTCCGTCCCTCATATGCCTTTTTTCGAAACAAACAGTCCGCTGCCACACCATAGTCCGTCAAATGACTCAGATATGACTTCATGTGATGCCAGATGCAGTTCATGCAGCATGCGATCGCTTCGCGGATCTGTTCCCTCCGGAACCATCTCCGATTGGTCCAAAGGTCGCTTTCTGCACAACTGCACAGACGGTCGGGATTCATCGATCGGAAGGAACAACGTTCCCCGCGGGAATCCATTCTGCGCAGATCAATCCAATCCCTGCCGAAACAGCACGGACAGCACCTTCTGCCTGCATTCCGTCAAACTCGTTCCGAACAGCAGGCAATTCAGAACGAGGCACTGCTTCCCATCCCTGCATCAGGTGTGAATTGTAATTGTGGTCTTTTATTCTGTCGGTGGATCTGCCTGTATTTTCAAAAGTGTTGCTCTAGCAAGTGAAAACCTTTTGGAAATGATGTCTTTGAAAGATGGTGATTATGTGAGGATAGACTGTGCGGATGGGGGAAAACGTCATCGCCTCCTTCCGATGCCGAAATTTCCGAGCCCTCTCGGTCAGCAATAACTTATCAGAATTTCTCTGTCGTTTCAACCGTATTGTTTCTTGTTTTGCATTAATTTTTTGTTTTTGATATGCAAAAGTAATTGTCATATCGTTATTATCGCGCTTTTAAATCGTTTGCCGCACAGATGCCGTCCGGGCAGCAGGGTGGCGAACGATGTCCAGGGCGAGGCCTTTCGCAAGCCTCGGTGCTTGCAAACGTATTGCGTGAGCTTAGCACCGCTAGGTCTTGCGAACGGAGCCGCGAGACGTCCTCGACCGGACATCTTACGCCAGGACCCGCGCCCGGACGGCGTCCGGACGGTTGCCTGTATATTCC
>CAVAJA010000054.1:0-13536 GCA_963588615.1 Lachnospiraceae bacterium
ATCGTCATCTTCATCGGCCCAGAACTTCGTGCCAGCACGGCACGAAGTTGAATCATCAACTTCATCGACCTGCGACTTCGTGCCGACGCGGCACGAAGTCAAATCCGTCCGTTTTCCCTGGTTTCGAATTGCCTCAATCTTCATCTTATACGCCTTTGCCTTCTCGCTCGGCAGAATATGCTCCCGCTGCAGATTACAATCCACCATCAGAATTGTAGCCGTGTCATCGTCCATCTCCCGTACAATGGCCGGGATCTCTTTTTTTCCAACCATGATCGAAGCATACCTTCGCCGATGGCCGGAGATCATCTCATAGGTTCCCATGCCGTCCGGTCGCACAATCACCGGAGACATCACACCATATTCACGAATGCTCGCCGCCGTCTTTCTCATGTCATCGTCTTCAACGACCTTAAACGGATGATTTTTGAATTCGTGGATCTGATCCACCGGGAGCATCACCACATGCTCGCCTGTTTCCTGTCGGTCCTTTTCTGTTGTAAAGATATCCTCATAGCTCTTCAGGCTGATCTTTGTTCCTTTTCTAGTCATTTCTTCAACACCTCCATCGTTAATGCGCCATACGCTTCTGCAACCTTTCCCAACGGATCGTAGGCAAAAATACTCTTCCCCTCCGCACTCGTTTCTGCAGCCCTCACAGATCTCGGAATCTCTGCATCAAATACCTTGATCTTGTCGCAATAAGTTTCTCGAATTAATCGGCTGACATCCTTTGCATCATTCGTTCTAGCGTCTACCATAGTGAGCAAGATCCCTTCAATGCGTAATTTTGGATTGATCTGGCGCTTTACCTGATTGATTGTGCTGAGCAATTGTTCCAACCCTTTTGCCGATAAGTAGTTGGCCTGTACAGGGACTAACGCAGCATCAGCCGATGCTAAGGCATTTACGGTCAGCATTCCCAGGCTCGGCATACAGTCCAGAAGAATGTAGTCGTAATATTTGCGAAGCGGCTCCAGGAATTGCTTTAGAATGCGTTCACGGTTCATTGTGTTCACGAGCGAAACCTCCAGTCCAGCCAAGGAGATATTCGAAGGGATCAAATCAATACCTTCCTGCTGATGGATCAAGACGGCATCTAATGCCACTGGGTTTTCACTGATTGTTCCATTCAGAAGATCTGAGAGTGTCAGCTCCAGGTCGTCAGGATACGGATACCCCAGGCTGATCGTAAGAGAGGCCTGGGGATCTGTATCTATCAGCAGAACCTTCTGGTGCTGTCTGGAAAGCCCGATTCCAAGATTCTCTACGGTCGTCGTTTTGGCGGTTCCGCCCTTCTGATTTACCACTGCAATGATGGTCGCCTTTTTCTTCATACTGTCTCCTTCCGATTCGCCATGTCATAGCGGACCCTGGCTGTGTAATAGTGATCAATGGTTAACGGTGCGTTATAAATGGTTGTGAGCAGGTACTGTTTTACATTGCGGATATCCGAAATCTGGTTTTTAAAGCAGTCCAGAATATATTCCAGGTGCTCCGAACCAATCTTCATAAACTGCGCTCTCACAACAGCTGCCGGTTTGTCATCTCCCGAGATGCGAATCGTTTGGGCCGTACTGCATAGGACATCCACCATAAGATCCAGAATCTCTCGTATTCTCTCTTTTTCGAATGGTCTGGCCTGAACGAGGTCATCAACGCCAAGCCTGTCCCGCAAATACTCCTCGTATTCTCTGCGCACATTCATCGGATCCATCTCTCCCATCCTTTCCGGCTTCGTCTGGGGATATGCCAATTCGTCGGATGGATAGATAAGATTCGTCTTGCTAATATCAGTCTTTTTATACTCAGTATTATTTGCGGCTGATTTTCGTGAATCCTGTTTTTCGATTTCCACAATTGCTGATTCATGAAAATCATGAGTCTCCCCTTCAAACGCCTCAAATTCATGATTTTCAGGTGGCTGCTCTGCCGGATTTCTGTCATCTCCTTTCCCGTTCAATCCGGACATAAAATCCTTCACATAGATTTTGGCCGGCTTGCCCTGTCCCTGCTTTTTGCGCTCGATCAGACCGACCTTCAGCTCCAGTTCCTTCAGCAGCTTGCCTGCTTTCTGGTTTGCACAGCGAAGATCCGCCATAATCTGCTCCAGCGTGTAGTAGATATAGACCCTGCCCTCCTTGTCGATCCAACCGTTTCTGGATGACAATGCTGCGCGGTCCAGCATGAGTGAATACAGGAACTTGGCATCCAGCGAAATTTCCGCAAAACGATCATCCGTGATCAGCACCTTGGGAACCTGGAAAAACGCAAACTGCTCTGTTCCCCTTCCGTAAAAATAATCAAATGCCATTGATTTACCTCCTATCCTTCGTAACGGAACCTCGACACTGCTGTTCGACAACAAAAAGGACGCCTAACCTACAGGAAATGCTGTAAGTTAAGCGTCCTTCGACGTTTTATATGCTGTTTAATCGAACAGTTTCGAGTTTTGCACCTACTGTGCTGACGTAGGCTCTTTTTTTGCACCTACAGTCAACAGTTCGACTGCTACAACCACCCGAAGGTACCTTTTCGAGCTCCTGCCACGCCTAGACCAGGATGTCTCTTCAAACTGGCAATACTCGAAAAAGTGCGTAAATTCAAGGACTTCTACCAATTCATCTTTTGCAGCAACGCGACAGTCTCGATGTGTACGGTATGCGGAAACTGATCCACCGGCTGCACCGCCCTCAGCTCATATCCTCCCGCAGCAAGAATCCGACAGTCCCTTGCCATGGTGGCCGGGTCACAGCTGACATAAACAATGCGCTCCGGCGCCACCTGCAGGATGGTTTCCAGACACTTCCCATCGCAGCCCTTCCGGGGCGGATCCACAACGACCACATCCACAAGATTCCTGCTGTGTGCGCCTGCGGTCTCTCCAAACTCCTCAAGCCGCCGCTCTACATAGGCCGGTACGACCTCTTCCGCTTTTCCCACATGAAAGGTAATGTTCGCGATGCCATTTTCCTCTGCGTTCTTCCGTGCATCCCTGACCGCGTCCGGAATGATCTCCACGCCGTACACTTCCTTTGCATCTGCTGCAAGAAAGCACCCAATGGTCCCAACACCGCAGTAGAGATCCCAGACGACTTCTTTTCCTGTCAAGCCTGCGTAATAACGCACCAAACTATAGAGCTTCTCCGCCTGTATCGGATTCACCTGGTAGAAAGACAGCGGGGAAATGCGAAAGGTCACCCGGCGATGGGCATCTCGAAATACTGCTCTGCGCTTCTCTCCATTTCCATTCCTGTCCTGCCTTATCCATGTCCTGTTATTTTCCGCGATCTCTGCATCCTCGCACAGATATGCCGGATTCATCCCGACTGCGTCCATCTTCACATCCATCACATGCATCACATCCGTGATGGTGTCGCTTCCCCACAGCGTGCGGGTCTTTTCCCCCATAATAACATTGGTTCTTGCGGTATTGATGTTGAGAGAAATGCATGCAATTCTCGGGGACGGCAGTTCTCTCAGGGACTTTTCCATTTTCTGTGCTTCATCCATCGCGAAGGCATTTCTCTGTGCAGCATTCTCCGGATGCCGTTCCCGGCTCTGCGAAATATCTTCCATCTCCGCATTGTCCTCCGCCGGATGCAGCGCACACAGTTTGCGAATCAGCTTCTCTTCCTGCGGCAGATCCGTACCGTTTACCACAAGGCAAACCATGATCTCTCCTGTATATCTGCCGTTTCGGATGAGCACATGCCGCAGGAGTCCCTTCCCCGTCTCCTCATCGTAGGCCGGCACATGGTACTGCTCCATATAATGCAGAATTGTCTCCATGATCTCCTGATTTGCCTCCGCACCAACCAGGCAATCCTCGACAGGAACAATGCAATGTGTCCGTCCGGCATAAAATCCTGCCGCAGGCTTTCCGTTATGCGTCCCGATCGGGAGCTGCTCCTTGTTGCGGAATCTCCATGGATCCTCCATCCCGAGTGTCGGATTCGTGACTGCGTTCACCAGCTCCGCGTCAAACCCGCCGATGCGCGTCAGCACATCGTGCACCTTTTTCTCCTTATAGATCAGCTGCTGCTCGTAGGACAGCTCCTGAAGCTGGCAGCCCCCGCATTTTCTGGCAATTGGACATACCGGTGCAACGCGAAAAGGCGACGGCTTTTTCACCTCCTGCAATCTGGCGAAGCCGTAGCCTTTTTTGACCTTCATAATTTTTGCTGTCACGATATCTCCGACAACAGCATCCTTGATGAACAGCGTAAAGCCGTCTGCTTTTCCGATCCCGGATCCGTCTGAACCGATATCCTGGACTGATACACAAACAACATCATCCTTTCGAAGAGGCAGACCGACCTGCCCCTCCTGATTGATCTCTTTTCTCACGTACTGCGGCGTCCCTTCCGTCTTTCATACATTTCCCAACCGCAAACCTAAGAATCCCTGCGGCCGGTGTTCTCCTGCGTCACTTCCATCCGTTCATGCAGTATTCTCGTTCCGCATGAGCGGCATCAGCCTACACTTACACTTCTGTCCTGCGGATATTCGAGTCCAGCAGCTGCTGCCAGCCAAGCCACGGACTTTCCTCGGTGCCTCTTTCGAACATTTCCTTGAATATCTCCAGCTTGGCATCTGCGTTGTCTGCAAAATTCAATGCAGCAGCCTCGGCCAGCGCCGGTTTTTTCGGTGAACCGTACTCGAATTCCCCGTGGTGAGCCAGAATGCAGTGACGCAGCTCCGAGGACAAAACCGGCGGAAATTCCGGGATTTCCCGTATTTTCTCATCAATCATTTCTACCCCGATGATGATATGGCCGATCAGCTGTCCTTCATTGGTGTAATCATTCTGCGGAAAACGCGACAGCTCTTTTGTCTTTCCGATGTCATGGAACAGCGCTGCTGTCAGCAGCAGGTCGCGGTTCAGAAACTCGTAGTTGTCAGCAAAGGCACTGCAGAGCTTCATGACACCAAGCGTATGCTCCAGAAGTCCGCCCATGAAGCCGTGATGCACGGTCTTTGCAGCAGAGGATACCTGAAAGGCATGAATGAATTCCTTATCCTCTACAAAGAACTTGATAATCAGCTGACGCAGGTGGGGCTCCTTCACCGTGTTTGCCAGACGGATCAACTCATTCCACATCTGCTTGCGGTCCTTCTTGGATACCGGGACATATTCCGAAGGATCATACTCTCCTTCCCGGCATCTGCGGGCCCGCTTGATATTCAGCTGATATTTTTTCTGATAGACGGTCACATCACCTACAATATCGATGTAGTCCATCTCAGAGAATTCTTCAATTCCCACACTCCCGGGCTCCCATATTTTGGCATCCATGCTGCCGGTCTTATCCTGAAGAACAAGGCTGTCATACGCCCGGCCGTTTTTGGCCGTGAGTTCACTCTTTTTGCGGCAAAGATAAATGCCGCTGACACTGTCACCTTCCTTGAGATCCTTAATGTACTGCATGCTGTATTCCCTTCTCCTGTGCAGCTTTGCAATATCGCTGCCTTCTGTAATTCCGTCAATCCGTTCGTCCATTGTAAAACATTGCCGTTCAATCGACCACCTTCGATTGCGTCATTGCTTCGTTCCAAAGAGAAGCCGTTCCTCCAGAACCGCTGTCAGCTCAACCGTGTGATAACTGCTGCCCCCCTGCCGCTTTACGGTGATGGAAATTCGATTTCCGGCTCGGCAGTCCATCACCGCACTGATGAAATCCTGATAACAGCGCACGGTTTTCCCGCCTGCGGCCGTAACGACATCTCCGCTTTGAATTCCTGCCTCCATTGCAGGCGAATCCATCTGTATCTGCAGGATATAAGCTCCTGCAGGAATTTCCTCTTCCTCCTGCACGCTTTCCGGGACGTCCGTCCCATGAACTCCCAGGTACCCAACGTGAACCTCATTGGACATTTTTTCAATCAGCAGCTTCAATTCTGAAATGCCGGTGGCACAGATCAAATTCTGCGTGGAGGCACTGCGGTACTGCATGTCAATCCACCCGATGACGTTTCCATCCAGATCCACCAGTACACCGCTTCCCTGTGTGCTGCCCGATATATCCGTCGTGATCTGTGTCAGAGAACTGTCTGTCACATCCAAGGCCAGACCTGCGTTGGTTATCACTCCGTAACTGACGGACCCTTCCGTGCCGGAAGGACTTCCGATGGCAATAACCGGCTTTCCCAAAATTTCCTGTTTGTCACTGCTGCCGAGGACCGCTGTTTTAATTTCCTCATTGCTGTCAATCGATCCATTCAGATCATTCTCCGCAACCTTCAGAATGGTCAGGCCGGTCACCCGATCCGATGCCACCAGCTGCGCCTCCGCCTGCTGACCGTCATGGAAGCTGATCCGAATTTTCTCCGCATCCTCATAGTCATCCTCTCCGGCCAGAATTAAAATATCCTCTCCATGCAGGGCGACAATCAGCCCGCTTCCGGATCCCGATGTGTTGAAGGCCTCGCCGGACCAATCATAATCTGATGAAACCACCGATACGGTTACAACCGCCTTGGATGCCTCTTCTGCCAGTTCTCCCAGAGAGGCATAGATCTGCCTGTAATCTGCAATTGTCGCAGAACTCTCCTCCGACTCCTCCTGTGCCGCCAGCTCCTCCTGCACCTTGGACTGAACCTCTGCAGCGATGGCATCTGTATCCACCAGACTTGCCGCTTTTTTTTCCAGTTCCGCCTGCTGAATTTCCTCATCGCTGGCAATCATATCCTCGGGGGACATCTCCTCCGTTACCGTTGTCTCCGAGAGAGTTACCGGCGTTGTCTCCTCCACCGGATTGATCGCGTTGTTGATCACCGGCTCCAGCACAAGGAATACGGTGCACGCAATGATCCCAAACAAAACCGCAAGAAACGCAGTAACCGCAGTCCTTCGCAGCAGTCTCTTTTTGTTCAGCGGACGCTGTCGGATCTCCTCACGCATAAATTCCATACTAACCTGCGCCTGCGATGCAGATGATGTCTGCGCAGATGCCGCACTGCCGTCACCTTGTTCCATATTCTGTTTTGCCGAACTCTGCTCTGATTCTTTCATTCCGTACAATCCTGCTGCGAATACCGGCCGGTTTCCGCGAAATCACAATTCTGCCCGGCCTCCGAAGGACAAAAAGCCCGCAGCATAAAGCTCAGTACATCTATTATCGCGAGTTGCATTCGGGTTTGCAAGCAAGACTGCCCGGTTGTAAACTGAAATGGTTTTGGATATTACTGACAAGATAGGGAGACATCTATGAATATAACGGTTTATTTAGGATCGATGGAGGGCGCCAGCCCCATCTATAAAAATGCTGTTCGGGAGCTTGGCACCTGGATCGGAGAGAATGGGCACACCTTGATCTACGGCGGCTCTGCCTGCGGACTGATGGGCGAAATTGCCGACAGTGTCCTGGCGGCAGGTGGGAAGGTCATCGGAATTGAGCCACAGTTTTTCATTGACCTGGAAGCACAGCACACCGGCCTCACAGAGCTCATCGCGACAAAGGATATGCGTGAGAGAAAGACCGCTTTGATCGATCACGGAGATGCCTTCATTGCCTTCCCCGGCGGAACCGGAACCCTTGAGGAAATCTCCGAGGTCATGTCCATGGTTTCCCTCAAACAGCTGCAGGCGCCCTGTATTCTTTATAATCTGAATGGTTATTATGACAGCCTCCGGGAGCTTTTGGACACCATGATCCGGGAGGGCCTCTCCGATCATGAACGGCAGGAGGGAATTTATTTTGCCGGGAATCTGACCGAAATCATCCGTATTCTCGATGAAAGTACCTCTCCTGTCCGTAAATAACGGGATCGCTGTTCATTGTTTCGGGTAGATCACCTGACTGACGACATACTGCCCGTCATTGACAAAGATCTCCACCAGATTGCGCTCTGCGTAGATCTCCAGGCTGCACTCTTCTCCCACATAAGGAGTTCTGCTCGTTTGATGCCAGACGGCATTCTCCGGCAGCAGTCCTGTCCGATCTGCGCATACGCAGCCATCCCGCAAGGAGATTTCAACCCCGTTTACTTCAAGGCTTTCCCCGTTCCTCAGTGCGGCACAGATTCGGCTTCTGTTCTCCTTCTCCCACCGCATCTTCCCCTCAGCTTCCGATGAACAGACCGCATCTGCGAAATACTCCCGCACATTTGGATGAACGGGCGTCACAATTTCTCCGTCCCGCAGTTCCACAAGTCTTGGCAGCGACATCATCCCGTTCCAGGGCTTCCCGCCGGATGCTTCGTTGTCCTCTGCTCTCTGCGGCAGCGGCATGCGCACCCAGGCAATCACAACTCTCCTGCCCTCTGCATCCAGATTGCTCTGCGGTGCATAAAGATCAAGGCCGTAATCCAGAAGCTTCGGTGTCTCATCCCCGCAAAGCGTCACGTTTCCGTTTGATGGATCGAACTCCACCCGCTGCATCGTGCTCTGACTCTCCGGCCATGCACCGCCGGCGTAATTTCCCATCGGTGAACAGACCAGAACATACCGGTCTCCCAACCGGAAAAGATCCGGACACTCCAGTGTATGTCCCAGTCTTCTGTCCTGCAGACGACTCCTGTATTCCCAGTTCTCGCCGTCAGAGCTCTGATAAATCAGCAGCACACCTTCCTTCTTCAAATGGGTGCTGCCCAGACACATATCGTAAACCTCCCCTTCCCGCCACACCTTGGGATCCCTGCAATCCTGAGGATCCCCGATGGCGGTGTCAGTCATGGAGGGAATGACCATTTTCTTGCCATGCAGATTGTCAAAGGTATAGCCGTCCTTTGAGCGAATCATTGCCTGCGACTGGCGATTGATTCCGTCTTTGGCTGCATGAATATACTCCGGATCTTCTTTCTCATAGTGAACCGCTGTGTAATACAGCAGCAGCTCGCCATCCTTTTCAACAGCACTCCCGGAGAAAATGCCGTTGGAGTCAAACTCTTTTGTCGGATACAGCGCAACGCCAAGGTGCTCCCAATGAATCAGATCCTTACTCACCGCATGTCCCCAGTGCATGGTGCCCCAGATCGGCTCGTAAGGAAAATATTGATAGAACAGGTGATATGCTCCCTTGCTGTAGATAAAGCCATTGGGATCATTGATCCAGTTTCCCGGTGCTTTCAGATGTAGAATATTCTGCATATTTTTCTCCTGTATCTATCCGCGTCATCGGAAGGAATCGGAAAACCTTCCTGTTTTGTATCTGTTCCGTACCTGGCGATTTCAAAATTCCGATCCCTGACCGGTGACGCCCCGATCTGCAAAACTACCGATTTTTATGCACTGCCCATACATACTCATACGGCTGGAGCGTGATGTTCGAGGACTTCTGTCCGTGACCTTTCCCGAAGAAATCTCTGTAGCCGTCGTCAAATTCCGTGATCCAGACCTCCTGTGCCTCACCGGAGAAATTGAACAGACCGATCACCCGCTCTTCTTCCTTCGTCCGCAGCATCCCCAGAACAGATGCATTATGTGTCTCAATGGTATAAACCTGAGCATCTGCGTCGAAAATATGATCTGAGCGCCTTGCCTTCTCGAGATTCACAAGTCCTTCGTGAACACGTCCCTGCACAGAATTCGGATCCTCTATCTTCTCTGCAAGATCCCACTTGAATTTCCCTCTGTGGAGATAACGGGAATCCTGCGCCTTCATGGGATCATTGTGGTAATCCCAATCGTTGATCGCTCCGATCTCATCCCCGCTGTAAATCACCGGAATTCCGGACTGGAACATCAGGAACGCGTGCAGCATCAGATCCAGCCGAATCCCTTCCGCGACCTTCTCCGGATTATTTTCGAAACCGCCTCTTTCAATTCCGCACATCGATGCGGTTGTTCCGCAGAATCTCGCATCTCCTGTCGCCGGATCCTCGTTGTAAAGCTCTCCTGTGCTGGTGCTGTATGAGTACCTTCCCAGGTAATAGTCATTCAGAAACCGCTTGTGCTCCACTTCCTTCATGCCTCTGGCCTTCAGGAAATTAAAATCCAGTCCCCAGCCGATATCATCGTGACAGCGCACATAATTCAGAAAACTGTACGTTTTCGGGAGAGCTGCAACCTGATCGGTCTGATACCGCAAAAGCTCCGTGTTCCTCGTTGCCACCGTATGCCAAAGTGTACACATGGTTGTGGCATTGTACAACATATGGCACTCCGGCTTTTCTGTTGTACCAAAATACGGTGCCAGTTCCTTTGGCTCCATAACCACTTCTCCCAGAAGAAGAATTCCGGGACACACAATCTCCGTGATGAGACGGATCATGCGCATGATCGTGTGAACCTGCGGGAGATTGCGGCAGTTGGTTCCGAGCTGTTTCCAGATGTAAGGAACCGCATCGATTCGTATGATGTCCAGTCCCTGATTGGCCAGGTAAAGAATGTTGCCGACGGTTTCATTAAAGACGATCGGATTCCAGTAATTCAAATCCCACTGATAGGGGTAAAACGACGTCATGACGAACTTATTCAGTTCCGGCAGATACGTGAAATTACCGGGTGCCGTCTTCGGGAACACTTCCGGCACCGTCTGCTCGAACTGGGCCGGCATACTGTAATCATCATAGAAAAAATAGCGATCCTGATATTCCCGCTCTCCGGCTCTCGCACGTCTGGCCCATTCGTGCTCGTCTGACGTATGATTCACCACGTAATCCAGACAGACACAAATGTTCCTCTCATGACAATCTGCCGTCAGCTCAGCGAGATCTTCCATCGTTCCCAGATCCGGACGAACCTTCCGATAGTCAGAAACCGCATATCCGCCGTCACTCTTTCCTTCCGGCGTATCCAGAAGCGGCATCAGATGCAGATAATTGATGCCGCTCTTTTCCAGATAATCCAGATGACTCCGAACCCCCTGCAGATTGCCGCCGAAATTTTCGGTATACAGCATCATCCCGACCAGATCATTTTCCTGATACCAGGAGGGACATTCTTCTCTCCTGCGGTCGGATTTCTTCAATTCTGCTGCTCTGTCATTGTAAAAGCCTTCCATCGCGCGGCACAGATCGTAATACCGCTCCGTCTGTCCGTGATACAGCTCCATATACAACCATTTCAGTTCATCACTTCGCTCGGACAGTCTGCGCTTGAATTCGGACTGCTCCGTGGATTGTGCCGTTTTCGATGCGGCTTTTCTAGCTTTTTCTATCGATTTTCTTACTGTTGTTCTGCTCATAATATTATTCGTGCATCTGTTCAGTGTCTGCCAAACCTCATTGCAGCAATCCCCCTTCGGACACCATCCCGGTTTGATCAGTCTGACCAGATATTTTCATTCCAAACCACCCGGATCTGCGGCCGTGATTTTTTCATCCTGCAGATCCGGAAAAATTCTGCTGTCTGCAGAAAATTACTTCACCGCACCGGCTGTAACACCCTCTACGATGTAGCGCTGCAGGAACAGATACAGGATCAGAATCGGCAGCATCGCCAAAAGCAGTGCGGCCATGATCAGTCCGATGTCCGTAGAGAACGTTCCGTAGAAAATCTGCGTTGCGATCGGAAGCGTGTACAGTTCCTTTCTTCCCAGAATCAGGCTCGGCAGCAGATAGTCATTCCAGAATGCCATGGCGTCGATGATGGCAACGGTTGCGATGGTAGGCTTGAGCATCGGGAACACGATCTTCCAGAAAATCTGCCACGTGCTGCAGCCGTCAATGGTTCCTGCCTCTTCCAGTGCCAGCGGAACGTTGGTGTGAATCGCACCATGGAACATAAAGGTTGCCATGGAGAGGGAAAAACCGACATGCATGAAGATCAAAGTAATTCTGTGATTCAGAACTCCCAGAATGCCGCCGTAAATGGATACCAGCGGGATCATCAGTACCTGGAAGGGGATGACCATGGAGGCGATCATCAGCGCGAACAGAAGCGCCGTCACCTTCCACTTCCGGCGAACCATAATGTATGCCGTCATGGCCGACAGCAGAATGGTGAGCACGGTGGAGGACACGGTGATGATGAACGAGTTGCCGAAGGCCCTGTAGAAATTCATCTTCTTAACGGCATTCGGAAAGTTCTCAAGTGTGAATCCATGAGCACCGATCAATGACAGCGGATTGCTGGTGATATCCGCCTTGGTTTTGAATACATTGATGATGACCATGAAGAACGGGAAAATAAAGAGAATCAGCGCCGCCACCAGGATTACCAGTTTAATTGCGTGAACGATCTTTTTCTGAGCCGCAGCCTTTTCATTCTGATTCATGCCTGCACCTCCCCCTTCTTACCAACATAGACCTGCAGTCCGCCGATCACCGCACAAATGATGAAGAGCACCAGTGCCTCGGCCTGACCGGTTCCGTAATTCTTATATTTAAAAGCCTGATTGTACACGTGCATTGCTGCCATAACAGAACTGTTGAAGGGCTCACCGTTGGTCAGGGACAGGTTCACGTCATATACCATGAAGCATCTGGTAATGGTCAGGAACAGGCACTGAACAAAGGAGGAAACCATCAGAGGGACGGAGATGCTGACGAGTCTCTGGAAACCGTTGCAGCCATCGATGGCTGCCGCCTCCAGCACGTCTTCCGATACGCTCATGAAGCCTGCGATATAAATCAGCATCATGTAGCCTGCGTACTGCCATACCGATACGATGATCAGACACAGCATCGCTCCGCCGGTTGTGGCGAGCCATGACGTTGAAAGCGCTCCGATCGAAAGCGACTCTCCGATCTTGACAAATGCACGGTTAAAGACGAATTTCCAAACATAACCGAGGACAATTCCGCCGATCAGGTTCGGAACAAAGAACCCTGCCCGGAAGAAGTTCTGTCCTTTCACGCCGCTGGTCAGTACATACGCCAGCAGAAAAGCAACGACATTAACCAAAATTACTGCTATCACAGAATACACAAGTGTTCTTCCCAGCGCCTGCCAGTAAGCCGTGTCCTGAAAAGTTGCCACATAGTTTGCCAGCCCGACAAAAGGCTTCTGTCTGGAGACACCGTCCCAGCTGGTGAACGTCAGATACAGACCATACAGGAACGGAATGATGACAACGGCACAGAACACAAAGGTGCTGATGCCGGCGAACATCAAGAACTCCTTAACCTTATACGATGTTGATTTCGTTCTCATTGTCTTCCCTCTTCCCCTGTTCTACCTACAATCGGGACCAGAAGCCTCTCCTGTGTAAGAAAGTTTCCGGTCCCGGCATCTGTTTTACTTCAGCAGACTAAATGATCAGCAGATCAGTGCTCTACCACGGTAGCAGTTTTCCAGTAATTCTCCAGTTCAGCTGCGAAGGCTGCTCTGTCTTCCTCACCTGCCAGATATTTCTGCATGTAACCGCCGGCAATTGTGATGTGATCGTCAGGCATGTAGTTGTAGTTGTTGATCAGCTCACCTGCATCTGCATACTTCTTAACAGACTGAGAGAGCGGATCCAGTGCGGAGCAGTCGATATTGGAGTAAGCAGGAACCAGTGCGCACTGCTCTGTCAGGAATGCATTGCCTTCCTCATCGCTGACCAGCCAGTTCAGGAAATCCTTTGCAGCCTGACGCTGCTCATCGGTCGTGTACTCGGAGGAATCGATGAAGAAATACTTGGAACCGCCGCCGACAAGCTTCTCATT
>CAVAJA010000055.1:0-3216 GCA_963588615.1 Lachnospiraceae bacterium
GTCCAGAAGTGCAGCAGCTTCTCCCGGATGCGGGGTCAGAATCACAGCGCTTTCCTCTCCCACTTTGCGAAGCCTCTCATACCAACGATTCTGAGCGATCAGGCGAAGCGCGTCCGCATCCAGCACCAGCCCTCTCCTGCTATCCGCCCGGGTTCCGGTCTTTGCCCGGCTGCGTTCATCTGCCCATTCTCTTTTCCCAGCTCCCCAGGCCAGAACCTGCCGCAGCAGGGCTGTCCCCGCCGCATTCACCCCCATCCCGGGTCCCGCCACGACAACATCTGCCCACAAAAGAGCTTTTTCAAGCCGCTCTGCAATCTGATCCGAACTTTCCTTTTCATTTTCGTACGTATCACACAATGCCTCCGGCACCATTTCCTGCACAATGATCCGATTCGACTCATGTGTGAACACGCGCACCATTCCTGCTCCGGCGCGCAGAGCCGTTCGCGCACACAGAATGCAGGCTCCGCTCACCCCCTTCGAGCCGGCAATGACCAGCACCTTTCCGAAGGTGCCCTTGTTGCCGTTCGGTTTCCTTGCTGGCAGCAGACTGACCTTCCTGCGGTTCTTGCTCCATTCCCCTGCGTTCTCCTCCCACCGATACGTGAAGGTCTGCGGCGTTTCGGAAAGCGAACGACCGGTAATTCCGATGGGGAACCGAACCAGTTCCCCGCAATGCTCGCACCCCGGATACAGGAACTGCCCCTTTTTATAGAAGGAAAAGGTGATTGTCACATCTGCCTTCACCGCCGTTCCCAGAACCTTCCCGGTGTCGGCGCTGATTCCGGAGGGCAGATCCACTGCATAGACTCTGGCCGCATCTCCCTTCTCATGCGGGCGGCCGCTCCGAAGCTCATTGATGCAGCGAACAGCATCCGCTGTCGTTCCCGTGATCTCTCTGGACAGCCCCGTCCCGAAAATTCCGTCAAGAATCACCTGCGGCCGCAGTTCCTGCAAAGAGGCGAAGTCCTTCGGAAGCTGCTTTATCTCTGCCTTGTAGGCGTCGAGAATCTGCAGCTGTGTTTCCAGTGAGGATGGTTCCTGCTTCTCTTCTCCTGCCGGCTTTGTTCCAATCCTTTCTCTTGCAAAGGTAAGGAAAAAGGTGACCTCATATCCCGCGTCCAGCAGCAGTCTCCCAGCGGCCAGCGCATCGGCTCCGTTGTTCCCCTTCCCCGCAACAACCGCAGCGCGGACGATCCCGTGATATTCGTCGTAATCCCTGCGGATTCTCTCCGACACGCCAAGTGCAGCCCGCTCCATGAGAACAAGGGAAGGAATTCCCAGGACCCTGCTCGTATTGGAATCCGCCTCCGTCATTTCCTTTCCTGTCAGCAGATACTCACATGTAAACATATGCTTTCCTCTTTTTCATCTCGTCACAGCTTCAGTGTGACCGACATCAAAAAGCCCTCAACTCATAGATCCGATTCATCTACTCATTGAGGGCCGCACTCATTTTGCTTCCGTTCTCTCGTATTGCTTGATATTGTATGACAGGCGCATCAGAGAATCCGAGAGGTGAACATTCTCCACCTGAATTCTCTCCGGCACATGGAGATCCGTATGTGCAAAATTCCAGATCGCCTTGATCGGATAATGGGACAGCAGCTCTGCGACCTTAATGGCCTCCTGCTTCGGAATGGTCAGGACCACAATGTCCACTTCATTGTCCCGGATGATATACTCCAGATCCTCCATCGGGTGAATCTTCACGCCGCCGATCGTATGGCCGATGCGCTCCTCGCTCCGGTCAAAGGCCGCCTTAAAGATAAAACCACGGTTTCGATAATTCATGTATTTAACCAGTGCAGAGCCCAGATTGCCGGCTCCGATCAGAATCATGTTGTGGATCTGATTCAATCCGAGAATCTTTGCAATCTCATCATACAAGTACTGCGTATTGTAGCCGTATCCCTGCTGGCCGAACCCTCCGAAATGATTGAAATCCTGCCGAATCTGAGACGCCGTCACATGCATGATGGCAGAAAGCTCCTGTGACGAAATCCGCTCCACTCCTTCATCCTTCAGGTCTCCCAGATAGCGGTAATACCGAGGAAGGCGGCTGATCACCGCCTGTGAAATTTCTCTGTTGTCCAATGTACCATTCTCCCTCAATCATTTAAAAAAGTATATTGCATATACATGTCCTTATTATATTAAATTGTTAAATTATCGTCAAACCGTGGTTTTGCTCCGCAGGTTTGAAACCCGGCTGTTTTTCCGTTAGAATGAGCTTCGGATCTTTTCGATTACAACGTCCCTAAAGGAGTCATCATGATTTTATCGGTACAGCACATCAGCAAGGCTTTTCTGGAAGTTCCCATTTTGTCGGATATCACCTTTCATCTCGAAAAAGGAGACCGATGCGCCATCGTCGGCGTCAACGGAGCAGGCAAATCAACCCTTCTCAAGATCATGACAGGAGAATTGCACGCAGACAATGGAACGGTATCCTTTGCCCGGGACACCTCCCTTGGATATCTGGCCCAGAATCAGGACATCGGTTCGCAGGGAACGATTTATGAGGAGCTCCTGGCCGTCAAAAAGAATCTGGTAGACCTTGAAAAACAGATCGCTCTGGACGAGGAAATGATGACAAAGCTTTCCGGTGACGAGCTGAACCGTCTGATTGAGGAATACAACGAACGTCTGACCCGGTTTCAAAACGAAAACGGCTTTTCCTACAAGGGAGAGATCACCGGCATTCTCCGCGGTCTGGGTTTCCATGATGAGGAATTTGACCAGCCCATACACACGCTCTCCGGCGGACAGAAGACCCGCGTGGCCTTGGCAAAGCTCCTTCTCGAGAAGCCGGACATCATCCTTCTGGACGAGCCCACCAACCATCTCGATATTGCCGCCATCCGCTGGCTGGAAACCTACCTTTCCAATTACAGGGGAACGGTTCTCATCGTCTCCCACGATCGGTATTTTCTGGATAAGACCGTCAATCATATCATTGAGATCGAGAACACCCGTGCCCGCATGTTCCACGGGAATTATTCCTTCTATGCCGAGGAAAAACAGAAGCTGCGCGAACAGCAGTGGCACCAATATCTGAACAATCAGGCCGAGATCCGGCATCAGGAGGAGGTCATCTCCAAGCTCAAACAGTTCAACCGCGAGAAGTCCATCAAGCGAGCTGAGAGCCGTGAGAAACAGCTGGCCAAAAAAGAAGTTCTGGAGAAGCCGATTGAACTGCGCGATGACATGCGG
>CAVAJA010000056.1:0-4536 GCA_963588615.1 Lachnospiraceae bacterium
TCTTTTACGCATTGGAGAACAGCATGATTCAAATTGTACTGCATGAACCTGAAATTCCTTTCAACACCGGCGCCATCGGACGCAGCTGCGTCGCCACCGGCTCCGGACTTCATCTGATCGAACCCCTCGGCTTCCAGCTGACGGATAAATATGTAAAGCGGGCCGGCATGGATTACTGGAGCAAGCTGGATCTTCACCGCTATGTCGACTATGAAGCTTTCCTTGTACAGCACCCGCAGCTGCAGTTTGCAGATGACTCTCCTTCCGGCTCTGCTCCTCACCTGTGGTTTGCTACCACAAAGGCCCGCCAATGCTACGCAGATGTCCGCTTTGGACCGGATGATTACATCATGTTTGGAAAAGAGTCTGCCGGAATCCCGGAGGAGATTCTGGTGCAGCATCCGGCTGCCTGCATCCGCATCCCCATGTGGGGCGAGATCCGTTCCCTGAATCTTTCCAATTCGGCTGCCGTCATTCTCTACGAAGCTCTGCGCCAGAATCATTTTGAGGAACTGAATCAAAGGGGTGCGCTTCACCGCCTTTCCTGGGACTGAGAGTTCGGAGTGCAAATATAAAATCAGGCTTTACACAACCCTCACATAAATGCCACATTCTGAACACGATTTGTTCACAGTTGTACTTTATGATGTATTACATCAGATGAAACAAAACATCTGTGACGCAAACGCTTTTTCTTTTTCATAAACGGGCTGCAGCCTTGTTGCAGCCCCTCCCCCTGATAAAAGCGCCGCCTCGATGGCTGGTGTTGCCTATTACGGACAGATGATGCATTCCGTTTTTATAAATTTGAGGAATGCGTTTCCTGAATCGGCACCCTCCTCAACAGCTCATACAAGGTGTGCATGACGAAGCCGGAGCAGATCTCCAAACGAGATTCTGCTCCGGCCATTTTTATTGTTCTTCACATCTGACGATTTCTGCAGGAATTGGTCCGCCGCATCATCTTTCTCTTTTTTCTCTTTTGCACAACAAAAGGAAATCCCCTCAGGCATCTCGCCTGAGGGGATTTCCTGCATTTGTCTGCGTCGAATCGTGTTTGCGGAGCACGTTTTATCGGTTTCCGAAAATGTCATTGAAGAAGTTGTAGTATGCGCTGGATTCCTCGCTGCTCTCATCCTGCTGCTCTTCTTCCTGTGTCTGACCGTCCTGATCTTTCTTCTCTTCCTTTGAGCTCTCTTCCTTGGACTCCTTCTCCTTGGAGCTGCTCTCCTCACTGCTCTTGTCGGAACCATCGCTGTAGCCAAAGCTGCGGCCGCTCTCTCCGGACTGCTGGCTGTCCTCGTAGCTGTTGATTGCCGACTTGTCACCCAAGGTGACATCCACGCTCTGTTCGCTGTATTCGCCGGAACCATCCTGGCGCTGCACCGTCAGAGTCACGGTCTCCCCGGCTGCATAGTAAGTCAGCTGCTTCTGCAGCGCCTCCATATCCGCGATCGTGGTTCCTTCAATACCGGTGATGACATCACCCTTCTGCAGGTCAGAATCCTCTGCCGCACCACCTTCGATGATCTTTGCCACATACACGCCTTCCGGCATGCCGTAAGCACTGGCCACCTGACTCGTGACGCTGACGCCGCTGATTCCGAGGTATCCTCGATCCTCTTCATCCACTGTCGTCTTGGTCTTCTGATTCATCAAATCCTGAATGATCGGAATCGCAGTAGAGGTGGGGATAGCGAATCCCATTCCGTCCACGGTGCTGCCGCCGATCTTACTCGAATTGATTCCGATCACGTTGCCGTTCAGATCCACCAGGGGGCCGCCGGAATTGCCGGGGTTGATGGCTGCATCCGTCTGAATAAAGGTTCCGGAGATCTCGGAGAGGCTGATCTCGCGATTCAGTGCACTCACGACACCCGTTGTGACGGACTGTCCATAGCCCAATGCATTGCCTATGGCAACCACCGGCTCGCCGATCTTCAGATCATCGGAGTCACCCAGCGTCGCTACCTTGATCTGTTCCCTCGTATCCTCGCTGATGTCATCCAGGCTCACGGCTATGACGGCCAGATCGTTGCTGGAATCCGTTCCCTTGATGTTCGCCTCTGCCGTTGTTTCATCAATGAACAGGATCTCCAGACTGTCTGCATCCTCTACCACGTGATTGTTCGTTGCAATGAGGAGCTCATTGTTATCTGTATCCTCCCCGATGATGAAGCCGGTTCCCGTAGAGGTTGCCTCGGATGCGTAGGTCTGTCCGAAGAAGTCCTGCGAGGTTTCCGTGTAGTTGTTGTATACGGAAACCACAGAGGGCATCACGTTCTCAACGACCTCCGTGACATCCGTTACCACGGCACTGGTCTTCGTTGTCTGCAGAGAATCACTGGTTTTCTTTTCTGTGCTCTCCTCGGTCGTTTCGGTATCCTCCGAAGCCTCCGTGGTCTCCAGCGTCTGTTCTGCCTCCGCGGTCTGATCCGTCTCCTCTGCCTTGCTCTTTCCGGAACTCACGGCATAACTTACGCCGTAGCCTCCGACTGCACCAACCACCAATGTGAGAACCAGCGCCAGTGCAATCTTTCCGTTGTTGTTCTTCTTGCCGCCGTTTCCGCCTCCGGCATTGCTGTTCGTATGCTGCCACCCATCATTGCCGGTGCCGTTTGTCTGATAACCGGATTGATAATTATTTCCATTGTTATTGTTATATTCCTCAGCCATAACCATTTCCTCCTTCGCTTATTTTATATCCTGCAGCTGATTTTTATTTGTTGCGGCGCCTGCGCGAGCAGGCTTTTGTACCTGTCAATTTCAACATGCTTCCTGCGGACGAATTCATGATTGAAATTGCCCCCGGCCGGTGCCGCGGCAACAATGCTGCAGTCGGTATTCTGTTTTCTCCAGATCATTCTTCCTCTTTGATCTGTTCAAGAACGAGTATAGAGATCAAATGTGTTCATTTTGTGTTTAGAATCGAACATATCTGTGACATCTTCCTTAAATACTTTTTACTTTTGAAACCAGGAATCCACCTCCGTCCCTTTTGCCCGCTCCTGCAGGAATTTGCCCAAAAACGCCGAGAACCGCTCTGCCCCCTTTTCGTTCATATGTCCTACATCACTATAATACTCGTTTCCCGAAGCATTGAAATACTCCGGGAGCAGCCGATTAAAATCATAAAAATCATAGCCTGCTGATCCGAAGATTTCCTGAAGCTGCTGATCTGTCCTTATGATGTCGTCTTTGCGGTAGATGCTCAGCCAGTTCGGATACGGCAGAATCACTACGATCAGCTCCACTCCGCTGCCGCTGCACAGATCCCGGATGCTCTCCAGCTCTTTTTCATTCTCCTTGGAGATGCTCAGCTCCTGCAGGGACTCTGCCTCCTGATCCCATTGCTCCGCCTCATCCCAGGAAATGAACTCCTGTGCCGGATCCAGCTGCTCCGAAGAAGCCTGAAAGCCACGCGAATTGCGGTGTCCCGAGTCGTCGATGATTGTTCCGGACAGCTTTTCACGGATATTCAGACGGATATTCGAGGTCCGATTGTACACCCACGGCATCAAGTAGGTCAGGCTGGCCGGTTTGCCGATAAAGGCATCTGACGTCATAAACCGCAGATCGTCACAGAGCCTTTCTGGGATCGAGCTTTCTGTCAGAGCCTTTCCCCTCCAGAAGCTCTGATCTGCCCGTGCATTCTCTGATCTTGAGCCCGTCAGAATTTCATGATCCACCGCCAGCACGGCACGCGAGATTCCATATTCCTCGATCGCTGCCGCAATGGCCTCACGGGAATTTGCAAGTGACTGCATATTGGTCGCCATGTTGTAGGAAATCCATTCTGCTCCGATATCATCTGACTCTGCAAGAACAGCGTCCACCGTCAGGGGATTGATGCCCTGAAGGCACTGGGAGGTGCCCGTATAGACGGCTGTCACCTGTTCCATTGCGTGAAAGTTCTGCCACATCTCCTCGGATGAGCTGCACAACGGCTCCAGAACCCAGGACAGAGCTGCGTTCACGGCAATCATCATCGCCAGCAGAGCCGCTGTTTTTCCTGCCGTCCGCATGCCGTTAGAAATTCGCATACAGAAAACCTCCCGATGTTTCTGTGAACAAAAAGGACATCGCAACCAGCAGCATCAGAAAGATCACCACACACATACGGGGCAGGAAACGCACTCTCTGCAGTCCCGCATAGACATTCTCTCCCCTCTCCTTCATAAGGCTGACTCCGAACATCACCGCAATTCCTGCCGCTGCCAGCGCATATGCTCCCGCGATGTTGAAGGCCGAGGATTCGGCTACGATCTTCGTCAGAATTCCCTCCGTCAATTTTCCCGGCCGGAAATTCGTCAGTGTGACAGCAAATGCCGTCATACAGTCCTTCACATTCTCAATCCTGTCAAAATACCACCCGATGTTCACGATCAGGAAGGTTCTCACCACGCGGAACACATGCAGCCCTCCCGACTCCTTTTGCTGCGGCCGCCGTCTCCAGAGGCCTTTCCAAAAGGGCTCTGTCAGATCCGACAGTGCAATGACAAGACCGTTGTACAGTCCCCACAGCAGGTAGTGAAG
>CAVAJA010000057.1:0-4691 GCA_963588615.1 Lachnospiraceae bacterium
GTGTGACTGAGCTTCAGCGGAATGTTGAAATCCTCCAGACACTGAACGATATTGCGCTTCAGTCCGCCGGAATACGGCATCAATTCTGCAACACACAGTACCTTAGCGCCCTCCAGAGTCATTCTTCTTGCCATAATCAAACCGATGTCTCCGGATCCGAGAATTACCACGCGCCTCCCGGGAAGGACTCCTTCCATATTTACCAGCCTTTGTGCCGTTCCTGCGGTATATACGCCGGCCGGACGCGTCCCCGGAATATTCAGAGCTCCCCGCGGCCGTTCCCTGCATCCCATGGCTAAAACCACAGCCTTTGCCTGAATGCTGAGAACTCCATCCTCCCGATTCACTGCGGTGATCACTCGATTCCTGCTGATGTCCAGAACCATGGTGTTCTTTTTGCTCGAAATGCCCAATTCCTCCACCATAGCTTCAAAACGCCCCGCGTATTCCGGTCCCGTCAGTTCCTCCTTAAAGGTGTGCAGACCAAAACCGTTGTGAATACACTGATTCAGGATACCTCCAAGCCGGCTGTCCCTCTCCAGAATCAGAATATCCTGTATTCCTGCCTTTCTTGCCTCGATCGCAGCGGCCATTCCGGCAGGTCCTCCGCCGACAATCACCAAATCAATTTCTTTCATGCTATCTCCTGTCTTACGCCCGACATCGACTCTTTTCGCGCTTCCAACGCAGCCGCTCATATCTGATCCTTATTGATTCCTACGATAAGCTCTGAACCTGTCCCTGACTTCGTCACCTGTTCCATCGGAATTCCCAGCTCCCTTGCCAGGATCTCCATTACCTTCGGGCTGCAGAAACCAGCCTGACATCTTCCCATGCCGGCTCTCGTTCTGCGCTTCACACCGTCCAGGCTCCGTGCACCCGGAGTTCTGTGAACCGCATCGATAATCTCTCCCTCGGTAATGCTCTCACAGCGGCAAACCATGGTCCCGTAGGCCGGCTCCCTCTGAATCAGTTCCTGATACTCTTCCTTTGACAGCGTCTTTGGATTCAGAATTCCCCTGCGCGCGCCGCAGAAATTTTTGTTTTCTTCCGGTTTTAGAATGTCTGCTGCCATCCCGGCTGCCGTAAGACCGATGGCAGGTCCCGCAGACAGGCCCGGAGACTCAATTCCTGCGCAGTCAATAAAACCCTGTGCACTTTCCCGTATAATAAAGTCATGCCCCTTCTCGTGCGCACGCAGTCCCGAAAAGCTGGTAATGGTCTGACGCAGCGGCAGATTCGCAACCGCCAGCATCGACTTGGCTCTGATCTCCCCCAGTTCGTCCGCTGTGGTTCCTGTGTCATCCTTATCTTCGATGTCATTTGCTGTAGGACCGATCAGAAGATTCCCATGCACCGTCGGCGTCACCAGAACGCCCTTCCCATATTTTCCCGGCAATTGAAAAATAGTGTGGGTCACATGCCTTCCTGCCGTGTGATCCAGCAGAAAATAGCTGCCTCTCCTCGGCGCAATGCTGATCTTTTCCTCACACACCTGATTATGAAATACATCTGCATAGACACCGGCCGCATTGATGACCACCTTTGCTTCCAGTTCACCCTTATTCGTTAAGAGTTTCCAGCCGTTTTCCGTCTTCTCCAGTTTGGAAACACTTGTCTCAAACTGAAACTGCACGCCGTTGGCTGCAGCGTTCTCTGCCATAGCGTACGTCAGATCAAACGGGCAGACAATGGCACCGGTAGGTGCATAGAGGGCAGCCACGGCAGCCTCTGCAACATTTGGTTCCATGTTCCGGAGCTCTTCCCTTTCCACAATTCGAAGCCCCTCTACACCATTCTGCAGTCCTCGTTCCAAGAGGCTCTGCAGCGCCGGACGATCCCCCTCATCAAGACATACCACCAGACTTCCGCATTGGCTGTACGGGAAATCCAGCTCCTTTGACAGCTCCGGCATCATCCTGCTGCCCATGACATTGAGTTTTGCCATGACACTCCCCGGCTCTGCATCAAAGCCCGCATGGACAATGGCACTGTTGGCCTTTGTCGTCCCGCAGCATACATCCTCTTCTTTATCGATAACCAATACCTGAGCCTTATATCTGCCAAGATACCGGGCGGTACTGCAGCCGGATATGCCTGCGCCGATAATGATTACATCCCACATAATTGCCGTTCCTCTCTTCCATGAATTTCTTTCCCGCAGCAATTCAGACAGTTCAGCCGGACGCAGAATGCCTCACTTTGTTCATGCATCTTCCCTTGCATAGTCAAAGGAATACTTCACAGCCTTTTTCCATCCCTTAAGCTTTGCTGCAAGTTCTTCATCTGTAATCTGCGGTGTAAATCTCCTGTCGATCGTCTGATTCGCCTTCAGCTCTTCTGCACCGCTCCAATATCCGGCTGCAAGTCCTGCAAGATACGCCGCTCCCAGCGCCGTTGTCTCCACACACGCGGGACGCTCCACCGGTATATTGGCAATGTCTGCCTGCATCTGCATCAGGAGGTTGTTGATGCTCGCGCCTCCGTCCACCTTCATCTTATGAATTCCGATCCCGGAATCCCGCCGCATCACATTCAGCACATCATTCACAAGGTACGCAATAGATTCGAGCGTCGCGCGTATGATATGGTTCTTATTCACTCCCCGCGTAATTCCAACGATGGTCCCCCTCGCATACTGATCCCAGTAAGGCGCGCCCAGCCCCGTAAAAGCCGGAATGACGTAGCAGCCGTTGGTATCCTTTACCTTTGAGGCAAAGAACTCTGAATCCGATGCAGAATCAATCAGCCGCATCTCATCCCGCAGCCATTGAATGGCCGCCCCGGCCACAAAAATCGATCCCTCCAGTGCATAGGTGATTTTCCCATCCATTCCCCACGCAATGGTGGTCACCAGCCCGTTTTCAGAAAACACCGGTGTTTCTCCCGTATTCAGCAACATGAACCCGCCGGTTCCGTAGGTGTTCTTCACATCTCCGCGCGCAAAACAGGTTTGTCCGAACAACGCACACTGCTGATCTCCGGCTGCCCCCATAATAGGAATCTCTGCCTGAAACAAGGTCGGATCTGTGTGTCCGAAATAGCCTCCGGAATTTTTCACCTTCGGCAGCATGCTGCGCGGAATGTTCAGCTTATCCAGAATGTCTGTATCCCATTCCAGCGAATTGATATTGAACAGCATGGTACGGCTGGCATTTGAATAATCGGTGGAATGATGTTTGCCTCCTGTCAGCTTCCAGATGAGCCAGGTTTCTACGGTTCCGAACGCCAGCTCTCCCCTGTCGGCCTTCTGTCTTGCCCCCGCCACATTGTCCAGAATCCAGCGGATCTTTGTTGCAGAGAAATAGGCATCGATCACAAGACCTGTCTTCTTGCGAAACAGATCGGTCAATCCTTCTGCCTTCAGCTCATCGCAATAGGCGGAGGTTCGCCTGCACTGCCATACGATGGCGTGATAAATCGGTTCCCCGGTGTTCCTGTCCCACACAATTGTGGTTTCCCGCTGATTTGTGATTCCGATCGCTGCAATCTGTCTGCCGGTAATTCCAACTCTGTACATGGCCTCCACTGCCACAGACAGCATCGATGACCAGATCTCGTTGGCATCCTCCTCCACCCAGCCCGGCTGCGGATAATGCTGCGGGAACTCCCGCTGCGCCATGCTGACGATCTTTCCCTTTTTATCAAACAAGATGCATCGATTGCTGGTTGTTCCTGCATCCAGTGCCATTACATACTGTGTCATTGTCCCCTCCTGCCACAGACTGACGCATTCTCAGACCTGTGATTTATTTTATGATATTCTTCCAAATAAAAACTTTAAAGTTTGGTCTCATTCTTGTAATAATTGGATCAAATGTCGACGGACAGCGGCACGACAGAATCCCGTCAGGCATCTTCCCCACACTGCCAGGATTCGCACAGCAGTTTGGTTCCTTCCCGCATTTCCTCATCCGTCAGCGACGCATAGCCAAGGAGAAGAGCCGCTCTCCTGTGCCGGCCATCTCCGTCCCGAACTCGTTTTGCCTCCGGCAGACATTGTTCTGACATTCCGTATACCTTCACCCCCTTGATCTGAGCCTGTTCCATCAGCTCTTTTTCGAAAATCTCTCCCATCCTTCCCTCTCTTGCATGCAGAATGAGGTGCAGTCCTGCGCCCTGACCGGTAATATCAAATCTGTTCTCCAGAGGATGCAGCAATTCCAACATTCGATCATGCTTTGCTTTATACCGGTTTCTCATCCGGTTTAAATATCGTTCAAAATATCCATCACGGATGAACTCATTCAAAACAGCCTGATCCAGTCTTGGAACCGTGCAGGATAAAAACCCAGCCCTTCTGTGAAATGCAGGCAGCAGCTTTTCCGGAAGAATCATATAGCTGATTCGAATGGCCGGTGCAATCGACTTGGAAAAGGTTCCCATATAAATCACGGTTCCGTTTTCATCTGCGGACTGCAGGGACGGCACCGGTCTCCCTCGATACTTGAACTCCGAATCATAGTCATCTTCAATGATGTAGCGATCCTCTCCGCCGGATGCCCACGAAAGGAGCTTTGTTCTCCCCGGATAGGTCATCACCTGGCCTGTCGGGAACTGCCTCGCCGGCATCACATAAACCAGTCCAGCCCCGGATCGTTCCAGTTCCAGCACATTCATTCCCTGCTCATCCCTGGGAACCGGTTCGATCCGATATCCCATCCCGCGCATCACCTCAGCCGCACGAAGAT
>CAVAJA010000058.1:0-5851 GCA_963588615.1 Lachnospiraceae bacterium
CTCGGATGAGACGCTGAGTTCGGATGGGACATCGGCCTCGGAAGAAACGCTGTCTTTGGATGAGACATCGGTCGTGAGCGGGAAATCAGCCTCGAATGAGACGGCAGACACAGCTGCAGCAGTGAAAGGGGTGATGGTATATGCATCCGGGAGCAATCTGCTGACGATTCCGGAGGAAGATGCGAAGGCATTGCAGACGACCCTTGGCAAAACCAATGAATTCAATGCAGATGATTTCAAGATCATCGGAATTCCGCAGAAGAGCAATACGGACTACAAAGAAAGAGTATGGGAGGCGATCGCAGGCGTCGCTGCACAGTCGACGGAGGAATCCACTTCCGTATTCTATTATTCCGGTCACGGCAATTATTCGGCAGATGGAACCTCTTATCTTGCTCTTGAGGGAGTCAATAATATTCCGGCTTCTGATTTGAGAGATCATCTCAAGACCATCAAGGGAAAGGTGATCATATTCATAGATGCCTGCTATTCAGGCGGTATGGAAATGCCGACGTCCGACATGGATCCTTTTCTGGAGAGCTTTATCGGCACATTTTATGAGACAGGGGATGAAGTGATGACAGCAGAGACGGGAAATGCCTCTGCGTCGACAAAGTTCTATTTTATTTCGGCAGCAAGCAGCAGAGAGACTGCATATCAGGAGTCGAATGGTTTGGGCGGGGAATTGACGGCATCCGTCTGCCATGCCTTGGGCTATGACCGAAGGATAGATTCTTATAATGTATATGCGGCAGATACAAGTTCTCTTTCGGAAGGCTCGAATCGATCCGGATATAAAGGAGACGGCAAGATCACGATGACCGAGCTGTCCGAGTATTACGGGAGGGTTGCGCTTACCTCCACACCGGTTGTGTATCCGGAGCAGGATGATACGGTGCTGTTTACCTATGAGCCTGATGCGGGAATTCCTGCAACCTTTCGGAGCTGGATCACAAAATCAGAGAATAATGTGAAGGTCAGCAGCAAAGGGAAGATTACGCTTAATGTAACCGTTGAGAATCTGACCGGAGAAAAGATCAGCCTTGGCGCAGCCGTATACAGTCTGGATGACAGGAGATACATATATACAGCATATACGAACTGCATCAGCTACACGGATTGGGGAAGAAATGTGGTCTATGACGCATATGAAACCAATACGTTTGAAGTTACGATCACGTCGCAGTCCTTCCTTAACGTGGATAATGTTGATTACAATCCTTTCTGCCTGAAAATTTATGATTACGGAAACGGGAACGGTGAGGAAGGAACCACGATCCGGAGCTACAATGCACTTAGCTTCTATACAAGTACATCGAAAGGGACCAATCGCGGAGAGATTGACAAGACGGCTCTGCAATTCAGCAAGCCGGTCCAGCTGACGAGAACGACGGCGGACGAGAGTATGGTGGTCTACAAAACATCGAGCAGTCTGCCGGTGGAGATTTATTACGATGATGACACTCAAAACCGTGAGACGAATGCTGCCTGCAGATTGTATCTGTACGCGTATGATGTAACGGTGACAAATGATGCGGATGGAACCTGCAGCCTCCCGGACGGTATCCATGTGGATGCGCAGGATGCAGGAAAATTATTGGATGCGAGCGGAAACGCATATGACCTTTCCTCGATCCCAAAGAAAACCTTTGTCAATAATGTGCGTCCTGCCCACAGCAGGAATACGGATGATAAGAGGGGGAGTGTCTATACCTATGTAATGGATACCTCTTCCCTGGAACTCAATCATTATTATATTCTGGAAGCTGTATGCAGGTATGATGACAAGAGCACGAAGCAGGTGTATACCGTCATTCAGAGAACATCCGAGACAGAGGCAGACACCTACCAGATTCCATGGTATCGGTATGACAAAAATTCTGTCATGGCAGACCAGCCGGACGGAACCGGGATTCCGACAGGTTCTGATTGGGAAGAAGCGGTTACACAGGACGATCGAACGGTAAAAGGTGCAACTGCCAAGCTGAAAAAGAAGCTGGACGATGCTGCCAATGGTCACTATGTACATACCATTCTGAAATGGCAGAAGAATACGGCCAAGGACGGAGAAGAAGACCAATGGGTTGATATGAAGGAGGACGAAACTTTCGAAGAGGGGGGCGAATACATCAGCGTCATTCAGATCGACATAGCGGACAGCTATAATGCGGTGTTCACCACGGATACAAGTTTTGGATTCTACGGCCACAAGATTGTCGGAGACGTGGTGTTAAAGAGCAGTAAACAAGCGGTGCTGAGTATCAAACATCAGTTCTTGAGTGCGACGCACACACAGACAAATGACATTGTCAGCATGTACTGGGCGGATACTTTCGAGACGAATCGTACCGAAATTCCCGTAGGGACAGAGCTTAAATGGGGCGACAAAGTTGTGCTGGCGGCGGATAAAGGATATGACTTTGAGGTAGAGGGAGGTCTGAAACGTACCCAAAAGAAAATCAACGGCTATTCTGTGTGGGTCGTGACGAATTATGTAAAAACGGTGGAAGATCCCTACGGAAAGATTGAGGTATCGGCCTATGAAACGGACGGAGTCGGCTGCAGCTGCGGGAAGGTGCTGCTCCAGTGGAAGACACATCCTGCATCGCAGGGAGTGGATGACGACGACAGTGAAGGGTCAGGAGGCTCCGACAGCGGCAGCCAGGGGGATACATCCGGCAGTGCTGCTTCAGAGGAGACCGCGGCCGTGTCAGAGTCCGCTGCACAGAATAACGGGACAGCTTTGACGGCGAATGTCGTGGCTTTGACAAATGATGCGGGAGAGACAGCTGCAGCTGATACGGCTGCTGCATCGTCTGCAGCGGAGCAGGTGTCAGAAAAGAGAGGCGGAGCAACAAGCGGAACCGGAGACGAGGGCCATCTTGAGCTGTGGCTTCTTCTGGCTGTCGGATCGGCGGCAGCATTGACAGCGATGACAAAGAGAAAAAGAGAAAATCACAGAATGTGAAAAGAGGACTGCTGCAGTTATTTAAGCTGCAGCAGTCCTTTTCCGACTGCAATGTGAAGATCAAAGGAACGCTCCTCTCCGTTTTCAAAGAGTACGCGGACTCGTCTGTCCGTTAAATTCCGGATGACACCCGATCCATAGACCGTATGGATAACGGGTGTCATTTTCTCTGCCTGCCTGCAGAAGACAGCGACGGCCTCGTCAGAATGGTCTGCACCATTGCTCCGTGCCGCGTGTTTGACATCGGAAGAAGTCTTTCGGCGTGCAGTCTGCGGCGCATGCTTCAGTTCGTCTGCAAATCGGGATCCGGCAGGGAGGGTGAAGATGGTCAGATCGTCCTTGGCACGCGTGATGCCGACGTAGAAGATTCTGCGTTCTTCCTCGTAAAGGGCCGCAGCATCTGCGTCACCCGGATCCGGCGGGTCCATTGCCGGGAAAGTTCCGTCACCGACATCCAAAAGGTAAACGATGGAATATTCCAACCCCTTGCTGGCGTGAATGGTGGAGAGAATCAGGGGAGACGGATCTCCGGAAGTGCCGTGAATGGATTCACAGGGAGTCTGCAGCTGTTCTCTCAGGTAATCCAGCCGCCGGAAAAGGTTTTCCAGGGAGGACTCACGGGAAGCCAGAATGTCAAGAATGGCTATTTTATTCATACTGCTTTCCGTGCGCTGCAGGTAGTCGGAATATCCGAAGGTGCTTCGAATCGTGAACAGAGCAGTCGCTGCGGAGCCGTTCAAAACCTTTTCGCGGTGCTTTATGAGGGAGCGGATGGCGGACTTGGTATAGGGCTCCGTATCCGGATCCTTCAGCAGAAGGGCAAGCGGGGAACGCCGGTCCAAGCCGCTGCTGCACACGTCACAGATGCGGCAGGCAGTTTGCTTGGACAGGTAGAGATTCAGCTTGTAATAGATCTGAAGAAAGGTCTCTGTATCGGTGGGATCCTGCAGAAAATGATAGATGTTCATAATATCGCATACCACGCGGCTGTTGAAAAAGGACAGATCGGAACTGCGGATCCGGTAGGGGAGACCCTTCCTGTCCAGAAGATCAACCAGAGGTAGGACACTTTCGTTGCTGCGGTAAAGAACTGCGGTCTGGGGGCTGCAGTTCTGTCGGCAGTCCTGCGCCGCTTTGAGCAGATAGGCATACTGATCCTGTCTGCGGGAGACCGGGAGCAGTCGAACCTTTGCGGCGGAAGGCCGAACGGCGCGCATGGTTTTAGGATGACGAGCTTTATTGCGGACAATCAGCCGATTCGCAGCTTCAACAATGGCTGCATCGGAGCGAAAGTTATCCTCCATCAGGAGGACGCGTGCGTGGGAATGCTGCTGTCGGAATTCCAGCAATGCCCTGGGGAACGCGGCGCGAAACCC
This sequence comes from Lachnospiraceae bacterium, assembly GCA_963588615.1. GTDB lineage: Bacteria > Bacillota > Clostridia > Lachnospirales > Lachnospiraceae > CAG-791. The sequence continues at coordinate 4,345 of CAVAJA010000058.1, forward strand.
ATAGATGCTCTGATCCTCATCGCCGACGAGAAACAGGTTGTCGCTGCCTGGCTGCCTGGCCAGGAGCTTGAGAATCTCATGCTGGATATAGGAGGTGTCCTGTGCCTCGTCCACGCAGAGATAGCGATAGTGCTGCTGCAGCTGCCGCATCAGTTCCGGACAGCGCTGCAGAATGGTTCGGGCATAAACCATTTGATCATCATAGTCCATCTGACGAAGAGAACGCATGCGGGCAGTGTATCGCCGGCAGATTTCGGAAATCGGCAGGCCTGCCTCCTCATCGATTTTTTTCTGATCGTTGTCAGACAGCTGCATATTTTTCAGATAACTGATCTTGCTGCGTATGTCCAGAAGTTCTGATTCTGTTGGATAGCGGTGAACCAGTTCGATGCAGAGTTCCCGAAGAATGCGGAGAATGTCACCCTCATTGGTTTGAAGTGTGAAAGGGGTCTTTCCAATCTGGCGCCCGTAAGAGGCAATAATCCTGGCGCAGATGCCGTTGATGGTGCGGAATTCGAGATGTTCTGCAGGCGCAGGGCCGAAACGCTCGGTAAAGCGGCGGCGCATATCTTTTGTGGCAGCAACCGTATAGGTCAGCGTCAGGATCTGTTCCGGTGCGATGCCGCGGCAGAGGATCATGTAGCCGAGCCGCGCAATGAGTACCGTTGTTTTACCAGCACCCGGTACAGCAAGAACGAGAACGGGGCCGTCAACGGATTGGACAGCCCTTTCCTGCTGCGGGGTGAACCGGAAGTCATATTGAGATTTAAATTCATCGAAGGTCAGAGGCATGCGTTTTAAGGAATGAAATCATCAGGAATCGGACAGATTATTTCCTGACCAGAGTTTCTGCGTAATCCAGAGCTTCCACGATATTTGCGGAGAAGTTTTCCCTGCCGATCCACTCGACAAAGCCGTCCTTTTCCATGACGTGCAGAGGCTGTTCGTTCACATGCGAGAAAATAAGAGTAATGCCCTTTTTCTTCGCACGGGAAGCCAGTTCACGCAAGGATTTCATGGCACTGGCATCGAGCGCGGGAACACTGCGCATGCGAATGATGACAACCCTGGTCTGGCGGTGGATGTTGATTCCAAGGAGCTGATCCGCAGCTGCGAAGAACATCGGGCCGCTGATCTCAAAGACACTGATGGAATGGGGAATGCTGCGGAGTTTCTGTGCTTCTCCCGGGGTCACATCGGGGGAATCGGTATATTTCCATTCTTTGATGTTGGCGGTATTTGCCATCCGCTGCATGAACAGGAGAGCGGAGAGAACGACGCCGATCTCGATGGCCACGACGAGATCAAAAAATACGGTGAGGAAAAAGGTGGCAACCAGTACGAGGATATCACTTTTGGGAGCATTCCTGCAAAGGCGTGCAAAGGCGGTCCAGTCCGCCATATTGGCAGCAACGACCAGAAGAACGGCGGCCAGGGTGGTCATGGGGATCAGGGCGGCCAGAGGCATCATGACCAGAAGAATGACGGTCAGCGTGATGCAGTGGAC
>CAVAJA010000059.1:0-3905 GCA_963588615.1 Lachnospiraceae bacterium
CCGTGCAGATGTAGATCGTATCCACTTCGGGCGATGTCAGAATTCTCTGCACCGTCTTGAACTGCTTTCGAACGCCGGCATCGTCAATTACCTGGTATTTGTACTCCTCAGGAATAAAAGGTATCGTATCCAGCGTCCATTTTTTCAGACCCGGATCATACGCCTCGGGATAACACATGGAAACCAGATGCCCAAAACACCAGGTCACGATGGTGTTTTCCGATTCCTGAAACCCATCTCCGTTTCTGAAATTTTCATGCAGTGCTTTGGCAAAATCCTTTGCAACACTTGGCTTTTCTGCAATGAATACTCGTTTTCCCAAGAAAATCTCCTATATCGCCCAAAGTTAAAGAAAACCTGTAAATTGAGTGACTTACTGCAGCCCTCAATTTACAGGCAGATGGAACCCGCTGCGGCAGATTTCAGAGCAGCTGCCGCACTCATACAGGCACCGGTTTATTTATGCTCAATGTAATGCATCGCGGTCAGAAGCTCTGCACACTCCACTGCTCCTCCGGCAGCACCGCGCAGAGTATTGTGAGAAAGACCCACAAATTTCCAGTCGAACATGGTATCCTTGCGAAGCCGTCCGATGGAGACACCCATTCCGCCTTCATAATATACATCCTTCGCTACCTGCGGTCTGTCGTCCTCCTCCAGATACTGGATGAAATGCTTCGGAGCACTGGGAAGCTTCAACTCCTGCGGAACGCCGGAAAAAGCGCGCAGCTTCTCGATCAGCTCTTCCTTGGAAGGATCCTTCTTGAAGCGTACAAATGCGGCAGCCGTGTGTCCGTAAAGCACAGGGACACGAATGCACTGGCAGGTAATCAGCGGAGACTCTGCCGGAACGATGGCGCCGTTTTCAATGTGTCCGAAAATACGCAGCGGCTCCCTTTCGGACTTCTCTTCCTCCCCGCTGATGTAGGGAATCACATTTCCCTCCATCTCCGGCCAGTCCTTAAAGGTCTTTCCTGCACCGGAAATTGCCTGATACGTCGTAGCGACTACCTCATAGGGCTCATACTCTCTCCAGGCAGCCAGCGCAGGGGCATAGCTCTGGATGGAACAATTGGGCTTTACCGCAATAAATCCACGGGTTGTACCCAGGCGCTTTTTCTGAAATTCAATGACATCCGTATGCTGCGGATTGATCTCCGGAACAATCATCGGGACATCGGGAGTCCAGCGATGCGCGCTGTTGTTGGACACAACAGGTGTCTCTGTCTTCGCATAAGCCTCCTCAATGGCACGAATCTCATCCTTTGACATGTTCACGGCAGAAAGGACGAAATCAACTCTCTCGCTCATGCCCTGCACATCATTGATGTCGCGGATCACAATGTCTCTGACACCTGCTGGAACCTCTCCGTCCAGCTTCCAGCGTCCGTCCACTGCCTCACCATAGGTGTGACCTGCGCTGCGCGGGCTGGCAGCAATCTCCGTCACCTCAAACCACGGATGATTGTCCAGAATCTGAATAAAACGCTGACCAACCATTCCGGTTCCGCCCAGTACGCCGACTCTTAATTTTTCCATAATTCTGTTCTCCCTCTTATCAATTTTTATGCTCCTGTCCCGATCTCCAATCCATACGGGACAAATGCCAATTGCTCCATCCATGAACAGGACACTACTCCTCCCTGTTCTCTGCCTGCTTTCCGGAAAGCCACTCCGCAGCCTCCTGAATCTCAGCCTCTATGGCAGCCATTCCGGGTGCACCTGTTGTCAGCCTCTTATCCACACAGGTCTTCAGAGAAATTGCTTCATAGATGTCCTTCTCAAAGGCCGGCGAGAAACTCTGAAATTCCTCCAAAGACAGCTGATCCAGGCTCTTATCTGCATCGATGCAGTACAGCACCATTCGTCCGATGATCCCGTGCGCATCCCTGAACGCAACTCCCTTTCCGACCAGATAATCTGCTGCATCTGTGGCGTTGGTGAATCCGTTCTGAGCACTCTTCTCCATGACATCCTTTCGGAAGCTCATGGTCTCCAGCATCCCCGTCATCAGCTGAACGCACATCATAACCGTATCAAAAGCATCGAATACCGGTTCCTTGTCCTCCTGCATGTCCTTGTCATAAGCAAGCGGGATGGCCTTCATCGTGGTCAGAAGACTCATCTGATCCCCGAATACCCGACCTGTCTTTCCTCGAATCAGCTCCGCAACATCCGGGTTCTTTTTCTGCGGCATAATGCTGCTGCCGGTGGAATACCCGTCATCAATCTCTACAAAGCGGTATTCATTGCTGTTCCAGATGATGATCTCCTCGCTCATGCGGCTCAGATGCACCATGATCATAGAAAGATCACTCAGAAATTCTATCGCATAGTCTCTGTCCGAAACGGAGTCCATGCTGTTCCTGGTGGGACCGTCAAAGCCAAGGCTCTCCGCCGTAAACTCACGGTCGAGCGGATACGTCGTGCCGGCCAGAGCTCCGGCTCCGAGGGGACACTGATTCATGCGCTTTCTGGTATCTGCAAGGCGCCCGACATCCCTCCTGAGCATTTCAAAGTAAGCTCCGAAATGGTGTGCCAGCGTCACAGGCTGTGCCTTCTGCAAATGCGTGAACCCCGGCATATAAGTATCCTTATTGTCCTTCATAATGTCAAGGATTGCCTTCAGCAGCTGCAGAACCGCCTCCTCTGTCTGCTCCGCGGCATGTCTCGTGAACAGGCGCATATCCAGAGCGACCTGATCATTTCTGGAGCGGCCGGTGTGAAGCTTCTTCCCATCATCCCCGATGCGGTCAATGAGATTTGCCTCCACAAAGCTGTGAATGTCCTCATACTCATTTGTAATGGGAAGTTTTCCGGAATCAATATCCTCGCGAATTCCAAGAAGCCCGTCCAGGATATTCTGTGACTCCTCCTTGGTAAGAATTCCCTGCCTGCCCAGCATGGTCGCATGCGCGATGCTTCCCTCAATGTCTTCTTTCCAAAGGCGTTTGTCAAATCCTATGGAGTCATTGAATGCCTTTACCAGATTGTCGGTTGCCTTTGTAAACCTTCCGCCCCACAGCTGCGCCATATGATATCCTCTTTCCCTACAGATGCAGAAAAGACACTGGAAAATAATGTGCTTTTTCTGTTATGAATCGCTTTATAACGCAAAAGGCTCTGCATTCCGCAGAGCCTTTTGTCAAAGAGCTGGAAAAGGGACTTGAACCCTCGACCTACTGATTACGAATCAGTTGCGCTACCAACTGCGCTATTCCAGCATATGCGTCCAACCACATACCAATCAGTAGCGGTCGAACGCTGTTTATTATATAGGCTCTAAACTTTCAATGCAAGCAGAAATTTCAAAATACTTTACGAGAATTCCGTGCCTGCCGACAGGCGAGTGAACCAGGAGCACCTTACAGCTGATGAAGGAACAGTCCGGACAGGAGCTTCGGCTCAAACCATGTAGATTTGGGCGGCATCAGTTTGCCTGCATCGGCAACTGCTAGAAGTTCCCGGATGGATGTCGGATACATCAGAAAAGACACCCCACCGGAACGATCCGCTCTCTCCATCAGTTCCTCTTCCCCGCGAACGCCCCCGACAAAGGCAATTCTCTGATCGGTTCGCGGATCTCTGATTCCGAAAATCGGAGCCAGCACATACTTCTGCAGGATGGACACATCCAGGCCTGCGACCGGGCTGCCGCTCTTGATGTGATTTTTTGCAGACAGCATGAACCAACTGTGATCCAGATACATTCCGATCTCGCCCTTGGCTGCGGGCCGTGCCGTATTCCCGCGGTACGGCATCACATTGAAATTCGGCCGAAGCTTCTCCAGGATCTCTGCACGTGAAAGACCGTTCAGGTCCAGAACAACGCGGTTGTAATCCAGAATTTTCAGCTCCTGTTCCGGAAACAGCACGCTCAGAAAATAATTGAATTCTTCCTCTCC
>CAVAJA010000060.1:0-24926 GCA_963588615.1 Lachnospiraceae bacterium
GTACACGGATCCTGCAAATGAAGCTTCCAGACGCACGGCACAGGCACTGGGGTTTGTCCTCACGGAGAGCGCAGGAAATTTGGAAAGGTGGAGGATCCGCTGGGATGATTAATGAACATTACCTGGAAATGCTGGGAAAGAAATCGGTGATTCGTGAGCTGTCGGAATATGCGGCAGCCCGCGCACAGGAAATCGGATACGAGAATGTATTTGACTACAGCCTCGGCAATCCGTCCGTTCCGGCACCGGAGAGCTTTACGAAGGCTGCGCTGCATCTTCTGCAGACGATGGATCCGGTGAAGCTGCACGGGTACAGTCCGAGCCTTGGAATTCCCTCTGTAAAACAGAAGATTGCAGAATCCTTGAATCGCCGGTTCGGAATGGACTACAGGGCAGAGCATATTTTCCCGACCTCCGGATGCGCAGGGGCGTTGGCCCACGCCATTCGTGTGGTGACCAAGCCGGGAGATAAGGTGCTGGTGCAGGCTCCGTTTTTCCCGGAATACGGGCCGTACATCAACGACACCGGTGCACGGCTTGAGGTAATTCCGGGAAAGGCTCCGGATTTTCAGATCAATCTGGAAGAACTGGAGCGGCATCTGAAGCCCGGAGTGGCGGCACTGCTTGTCAATTCCCCCAACAATCCCAGCGGTGTAGCATATTCGGAGGAGACCCTCTGCCGGTTGTCAGAGCTCCTGACGAGAAAATCAGAGGAGCTGGGATATCCCATTTTCCTGCTGTCGGATGAGCCTTATCGCGAAATCGCATTTGACGGAAGAGAGATTCCGTACCCTGCAAAATACTACGCGAATACACTGACCTGCTATTCCTTCTCAAAATCATTGTCCATTCCCGGGGAAAGAATCGGATATGTGGCGGTAAACCCGGCCTGCGAGCATGCACAGGAACTGGTCCCGATGTGCGGACAGGTCTCCAGAGGAATCGGGCACAACTGCCCGTCATCTCTGATTCAGCTTGCAATGGCGGAAACTGTGGATGACACGGCGGACCTTCGGGTATATGAGACGAATCGTAACCTTTTGTATGATTGCTTCAGAGAACTTGGATTTGAAGTGACAAAACCGAACGGAACCTTTTACATTATGCCGAAGGCTCTGGAGGAAAATTCGGTAGAATTCTGCAGAAAGGCGCTGCAGTACGATCTGGTGCTGGTTCCGTGCGACAGTTTCGAGGCGCCGGGATATTTCCGCGTGGCGTATTGCATTGACACCGAGAAGGTGCAGCGTTCTCTGCCGGTAATTCGGAGGTTTGTAGAGGAAACCTATCGCTGAGGAAGGTGCTGTCGGGAAAACGGGAGAAAGGAATTGCATGGTGGAAATTCTTAAAGCGGCACTGTTCGGACTGGTGGAAGGAATCACGGAGTGGCTTCCCATCAGCAGTACCGGGCATATGATTTTGTTGAATGAATTCGTGAAGCTGGATGTGTCTTCGGATTTCTGGGATATGTTCCTGGTGGTGATCCAGTTCGGGGCGATTCTGGCGGTCATCCTGTTGTATTGGAAGACAATCTGGCCGCTTGGAATCTATAAGCACAGGAAGCGGACCCGGATTATCTGGAAAAAAGAGACGCTGGAGCTGTGGCTCAAAACCATTGTTGCCTGCATTCCGGCGGCCATTGTCGGCATCTTATTCGATGACTGGCTGGACGAGCATCTGTACAATTGGCTGGTGGTTTCGGTGATGCTGATTCTGGTAGGAATTGTTTTCCTTGTTGCAGAGCAGCGCCAGAAGGATGCGGAGCCTGTGGTGACGGAACTCTCACAGCTTACCATGAGAGAAGCACTCATCATCGGAATGTTCCAGCTGGCGGCAGCGGTGTTTCCGGGAACATCGAGATCCGGTGCAACGATCATTGGAGGTCTTATGATCGGGGTCTCCCGGACTGTGGCGGCAGAGTTCACATTTATTCTGGCCATTCCGGTCATGGCGGGAGCAAGCCTTCTGAAGATTCTGAAGTTTGGATTCGGCTTCACCGCATCGGAGGCCGTCATTCTGCTGGTGGGTATGGCGGTGGCGTTTCTGGTATCGGTTGTTGTGATTCGCTTCCTGATGGAGTACATCCGCAAGCATGATTTTAAGCCGTTCGGCTGGTATCGCATCGTACTGGGCGCATTGGTGATTGCATATTTTGGCTTGATTCGATAGTCAGAGCAATCAGACAGAAATGAAAATTTGATTGTTTGTATGATTCTTGAAAAAATGTTTCAAAACAGTGGCATTATTCACAAAGAAAACGGTGAATTTTCGGCGAATTCATTGACAGACAGGAAGGATTGTGATACCTTTCTGCTGACGAAAACTTCGTAAATAAGCGCATCAGCCCGAATGGCGGCTGCAGCAGCAGTGCGATGCCCCTGCAGGAAGGGGTGATCGAAAGGAGACGGAATGAGCGCAGCAAAAAAACCTGTTGCAACGGTAAAGGCAAATTTCAGCACAAAGGCAGCAGTTCCCGCGAACGCGGCAGTGTCAGCAGAAGATGCAGAAAAGGCAGTTGTAAAAGAGGAGAAAAAAGTGGAAAAGAAGGTTGAGAAGAAGGCGGCTCCTGCAGCAAAGGCGGCGGAGAAGAAGGAAGCTTCTGTAAAGAAGGCAGCAGTTCCTGCAGCAAAGGCAGCAGAGAAGAAGGCGGCTCCTGCAGCAAAGGCAGCAGAGAAGAAGGAAGCTCCCGCAAAGAAGGCAGAGGAGAAGGCAGCAGCTCCTGCACCCAGAATGGCAGAGATTATTCTGCAGTGGAACGGCAATGATTATACCTATGACAGACTTCTTCAGTCTGCCAAGGATGTATGGCAGTATGATCAGGGCAAGAACGTTGCAGATTTCAAGACCGCTCAGATCTATGTGAAGCCGGAGAACAGCAAGGCGTACGTTGTTGTAAACGGAACGGATGAGCTTTCTTTCGACATCTGATCTGCAGCACAGACGGCGAGCAGCCGTGCAGGAAGAATAGAATGGATTTCCGATCCTGCGATGGAACGGAAATTGGGGGATCCCGCAGAAGGTATCTGCGGGGTCTTTTATTTTTTCTTTATTTTCTATCCGTTGACATTGCCCTGGGGCGGTGATAGATTATGTTCAGTGGTTGTTAGCACTCGACAAGATTGAGTGCTAACAATGAACAGGAGAGAGAATGGAACTGCAGGAACGGAAAATGAAAATATTGCAGGCCATTATCCACAATTATCTGGAGACCGGGGAACCGGTGGGAAGCCGGACAATTTCCAGGTATACGGATCTGAATCTCAGTTCGGCGACCATTCGAAATGAGATGTCAGACCTGGAGGAGATGGGACTGATTACGCAGCCCCACACATCGGCCGGGCGGATTCCGACAGACAAGGGATATCGCATCTATGTAGATGATATGCTGCGAAGCGAGCGGGAGAAGCTCAGCGACATGCAGAATGTCCTTCTGGAGAAGCAGGATCGGCTGGAAAATCTGCTGCAGGATGTGGCAAAGCTGGTTTCCTCCACAACGCAGTATGCTTCTATGATTTCGGCACCGGCGATCCGAAGGAATAAGATTAAATTCATTCAGCTCTCGCAGGTGGATGCCAAGACCATTCTGGCGGTGATCGTGGTGGAAGGAAATCTTGTCCGCAACACCATGATCCATGTGGATGAGACGTTGGATCAGAAGACTTTGTTCAAGCTGAATATGGTCCTGAACAACGGCCTGTGCGGAGTTCCGGTAGATGAGGTCAATCTGGGAATGATTGCGCAGCTGAAAGAGCAGGCGGGAGATCACGACGAGATTGTGGAGAAGGTCATCGATGCGGCGGCGCAGGCTGTCCAGCCGGATGAGAATCCCCGAATATATACCAGCGGGGCGACCAACATTCTCCGATATCCGGAGCTGGCAGGCGATGCCAGACAGATGGGTGAACTCATCAGCAATTTCGAGGAAAAGCAGGCTCTTGGCAGCATTGTTCAGGAAACGCTGTCCGGTCAGAACGAGACGGGAATTCAGGTATACATCGGCAACGAGATGCCGATGAGCAGCCTGCAGAACTGCAGTGTTGTGACGGCAACGTATGAGCTGGGCGAAGGAATGAAGGGAACGGTCGGTGTGATCGGTCCGAAACGAATGGACTACGACAAGGTGGTCAGTGTTCTGAAGGATATTATGAAGCAGCTGGATGCACTGTACGACAGATGACGGAAGATGAGACGGGACGAATTTCCCGGAACATTCAGCATTCGGATGCGAAGGATAGGAGGCGGATATGGCAGACGAGGAATACAGAAAGGAAGATGCCTGCACGGATCAGGAAGCGGATCAGACCGCTGCAGAATGCGGGCAGGAAGAAACCGCTGCCGGAGAAGAGCACGGCAGCTGCGGAGCCTGTGCAGAGGAGACACCAAAGGAGCCGGCACAAGAGGACGGCGATGCCGGCACGGAGCAGGCAGAGAAGAAGGGCTTTTTCTCACGCGGCAAGAAAGCCGATAAAGAGAAGGCTGAGATGAAGGAGAAAATCGACGCCCTGGAGGATCGGGTTCGACGCCAAATGGCGGAATTTGATAATTTCCGAAAGAGAACGGACAAGGAAAAGGATCAGATGTTCTCGATGGGCGAGAAGAATGTGATCGAGAAGATCCTTCCTATCGTTGATAATTTCGAGCGCGGCTTTGATTCCGTGGACGAGGCGGACAAGGAAGATGCCTTCGTGACCGGAATGGAGAAGATCTATACGCAGCTGACGAAGCAGCTGGAGGCATTCGGCGTTACACCGATTGAGGCGGTCGGAAAGGAGTTCAATCCGGAGCTTCACAATGCTGTTATGCAGGTGGAAACCGAAGAATACGAGAGCGGCGTTGTCGCACAGGAGCTGCAGAAGGGATATATGTATCGGGACCAGGTACTGCGGCACAGCATGGTGGCAGTCGCCCAGTAGGTTCAGAAGAAATCAATCCCCGAAAAGGGGTTGAATATAAAGAAGCAAATTCAGAACGTAAACATGGCAATGTGGAGATAAAGGTGCCCTCAGGGCACGGAAATGGAGCGTAGATATGAGCAAAATTATTGGTATTGATTTAGGAACGACCAATAGCTGCGTGGCAGTCATGGAGGGCGGACAGCCCACTGTCATTGCCAACAAGGAAGGTGCAAGAACCACTCCTTCTGTCGTGGCTTTTACAAAGAACAACGACCGTCTGGTAGGTGAGCCGGCAAAGCGTCAGGCTGTTACAAATGCGGAGAATACCGTGGCTTCCATCAAGAGAGACATGGGTACCGACAACGGGCGGACACTGAACGGCAAAAAGTACAGCCCGCAGCAGATTTCCGCTATGATCCTGCAGAAGCTGAAGGACGACGCGGAGAGCTATCTTGGCGAGAAGGTGACAGAAGCGGTCATCACGGTTCCTGCATATTTCAATGACGCACAGCGCCAGGCAACAAAGGACGCAGGCAAGATTGCAGGCCTCGAGGTCAAGAGAATCATCAACGAGCCTACCGCTGCCGCTCTGGCGTATGGGCTGGACAACGAAAAGGAACAGAAGATCATGGTATACGACCTCGGCGGCGGTACCTTTGATGTTTCCATCATCGAGATCGGCGACGGTGTCATTGAGGTTCTGTCCACCAACGGCGATACGCACCTTGGCGGTGATGATTTTGATAACTGCATCATTCGCTGGATGGTCAGTGAGTTCAAGACCAAGGAAGGCGTGGATCTGTCCGGCGATAAGATGGCAATGCAGAGATTGAAGGAAGCGGCAGAGAAGGCGAAAAAGGAGCTGTCTTCTGCAACGACTACGAACATCAATCTGCCTTTCATTACGGCAACAGCGGAAGGACCGAAGCACTTTGACATGGATCTTTCCAGAGCAAAGTTCGAGGATCTGATCCGTGATCTTGTAGAGAGAACGGCAATCCCGGTGCAGAACGCGATGAAGGACGCAGGTCTGACCAATGCAGACCTTGGAAAGGTCCTTCTGGTAGGCGGTTCCACCAGAATTCCCTGCGTGCAGGATAAGGTGCAGCAGCTGACCGGTCACGAGCCCTCCAAGAGCCTGAACCCGGATGAGTGCGTTGCAATCGGCGCAGCAATTCAGGGCGGCAAGCTGAGCGGAGATGCAGCTGCCGGCGATATCCTTCTGCTGGATGTTACTCCTCTGACACTGTCCATTGAGACCATGGGCGGCATTGCAACTCCTCTGATTGAGCGCAACACGACCATTCCCACAAAGAAGAGCCAGGTATTCTCCACTGCAGCAGACAATCAGACCGCAGTAGATATCAACGTTCTGCAGGGCGAGCGTAAATTCGCAAGAGACAACAAGTCCCTCGGACAGTTCCGTCTGGACGGAATCCCGCCTGCAATGAGAGGTGTTCCGCAGATTGAGGTAACCTTTGATATCGATGCCAACGGTATTGTAACCGTAGCAGCGAAGGATCTGGGAACCGGCAAGGAGCAGCACATCACGATCACCGGCGGTTCGAGCATGTCCGATGAAGAGATTGAGAAGGCTGTGAAGGATGCCAAGGAATACGAGGCACAGGATAAGAAGCGCAAAGAGGCCATTGACGCCAGAAACGATGCGGACTCCGCTGTCTTCCAGATTGAAAAGGCACTGAAGGAAGCAGGCGACAAGGTGGATGCCGGGAGCAAGGCGACGGTCGAGGCAGATCTGGCGGAGCTCAAGGGCGTTCTGGACAGAACCAAGGATCAGCCGGATATCAGCGATGCAGATGTCGATGCACTGAAGTCCGGAAAAGAGAAGCTGATGAACGATTCTCAGCAGCTCTTCAATGCGATGTATCAGAACATGCAGCAGAATCAGGCAGGTCAGCAGGCAGGCCCGAATCCGAATGCGGGTCAGCAGACAGGCGGCACAGCTGCAGGCGATGATGTGGTAGACGGAGATTATCGCGAGGTTTAATGAGGCACCGACAGTCGCAGGGCGCTGCGGCAGAGGTATCTGACGCAGTACGCTGGCCAGCGGTTGAACAGTGACCGAGCAGCGGTCCCGGGGCATTGCTTTGTACAGCAGGCTTGCTCGAGATGTTCTAAACAGTTACAATGAAGAAGGTGTAACCCGGGGCGGGAAACTGTCCCGGGTTGCGTTGTGTGTATGAATCAGCCCGAGCTGATTTAATACAGATGGGATGAGGTAGCTCATATGGCAGAACAGAAACGAGACTATTATGAGGTTCTGGGCGTCAGCAAGGGCGCAACAGACGAAGAAATTAAAAAGGCGTATCGGCAGCTGGCCAAAAAATACCATCCGGATGTGAACCCCGGAGAGGACGCTGCCGCAAAATTCAAGGAGGCTTCTGAGGCGTATGCCGTATTGAGCGATGCGGATAAGCGCAGACAATACGATCAGTTCGGACATGCGGCCTTTGACGGAACCGGAGGCTTCGGCGGAGGCGGAGGCTTCGACTTCAACGGAGCGGACTTCGGCGATATGTTCGGTGACATTTTCGGCGATCTGTTCGGCAGCGGAAGGAGCAGAGGAACCTCCAATGGGCCGATGAAGGGAGCCAGCATTCGAACCAGTGTGCGGATCAGCTTCATGGAATCCGTGACAGGGACAACGAAGACGCTGAGCCTGAACCTGAAGGACCCCTGTCCGACCTGCGGCGGAAACGGCGCAAAGCCCGGCACCAGCCCGAAAATGTGCCCGAAGTGCGGGGGCAAGGGACAGGTTGTATATTCTCAGCAGTCGTTCTTCGGTACTGTCCGCAACGTGCAGACCTGCCCGGACTGCAGCGGCAGCGGAAAGATCATTGAAGAAAAGTGCACCACCTGCGGCGGCAGCGGATACACCACCAGCCGCAAGCAGATCCAGGTCTCCATTCCGGCGGGCATTCGCAGCGGCATGAGCGTCAGAATCTCTGAGAAAGGAGAACCCGGCATCAATGGCGGACCTCGCGGTGATCTGATGGTGGAGGTACTGGTGGAAGAGGATCCGAATTTCTATCGCCAGGATTATGATTTGTACTCCAATGTCACCATTTCCTATGCAGTTGCGGCCCTCGGCGGATCGGTTGTCGTGGACACAGTGGACGGCAAGGTCCTCTATGATGTAAAGGAAGGAACACAGACCGGGACGAGAGTGCGTCTGAAAGGAAAGGGCGTTCCGAGTCTGCAGAATAAAAATGTTCGCGGAGATCAGTACATTACGTTGATTGTAGAGACTCCGACAAAGCTCTCCAAAGAGGCAAAGGAGCTCCTGGCGAAGTTTGATCAGATGACGGGGGACAGCCTTCATGCAGCGGAAAAGGCAAGCGAGAGCGGAGAGAAGCCGAAGGAGACCGTGAAGGGCAAGCGGAAGAAATTCTGGCAGTAAGCGAATCGGCAGAGAGATTGAACAGCAGGAGAGATGTGATGAAGTGGATGCGCTTTCGCGTACGGACGACAACGGCGGCAGAGGATATTCTGGTCAGTTCCATGCAGGATATCGGCCTGTATGGGGCACAGATTGAGGACCATGTTCCGCTGACAGCGGCAGAAAAAGAGCAGATGTTCGTGGACATCATGCCGGAGGGACCGGCAGACGATGGAAGCGCAGTCCTGAGCTTCTATGTGGAAGAGACAACGGACGGAAAACTGCGGATCGATGAAGAGGAGCGCTCTCCGGAAGAGATCCGAAGCGCCATGGAGGCTGTCATCGGGCAGCTTCGGGAGTATTCCGATGTCATAGGCGACGGGACGGTGACCATTGAGGAGACTGAGGATGTGGACTGGGTCAACAACTGGAAGCAATTCTTCCACCAGTTCCGGATCGATGACATTCTGGTGATCCCCTCCTGGGAGAAACCTCTTCCGGATCACGAGGATACAAAGCTCACATTTCATATCGATCCGGGAACTGCTTTCGGAACAGGGGCACATGAGACAACGCAGCTGTGCATCCGTGAAATCCGGAAATATCTGGCGGACGGCGTGAAGCTTCTGGACGTAGGAACCGGGAGCGGCATTCTGTCGATCCTTTCCCTGATGCTGGGGGCGGAGTCTGCCGTGGGAACAGAATTGGACCCCTGCGCGATGCCGGCGATTGCCGATAATCTGAAGGCCAACGGGGTGGAACCGGACAGATTCCATGTGATTCAGGGAAATCTTGTCAGCGACAAAAAGGTGCAGGATGAGGTCGGATACGGCTGTTATGACATTGTGGTAGCGAATATTCTGCCGAATGTGCTGATCCCGCTGACCCCGGCAGCTGCGGCTGCGGTAAAACCCGGCGGTGTGTACATCACCAGCGGAATCATTGAGGGCAAGGAGGACTCCGTTGCGGAGGCCATGAAGAATGCCGGACTTACCATTGAGAATATTTCCGCTCAGGGAGAGTGGCGGTGTGTCACGGGACGAAAGGCGGCGGAATAATGCTCCATATTTTCGCTTCTTGTGAGGATGTGCAGGGAGACCTTCTGCGGATTATCGGACCGGAGGTCAACCACATCCGCAATGTGATGCGGCTTAAACCCGGCGAGGAGATCAGCGTCAGCCTGGGGGAAGACGGCAGAGAATATCGCTACGGAATAGAATCCTATGAGGATGAGGCGGTTCTGTGCCGTCTTCGCTTCGTGAAGGAGAAGGAATCGGAGCTTCCGGTACGCGTGCTCCTCTTCCAGGGACTGCCGAAGGCTGATAAGATGGAACTGATTGTCCAGAAGGCGGTGGAGCTTGGGGCGGCGGAGATTATTCCGGTCAGCATGGAGCGGTGTGTCGTAAAGCTGGATGCCGCCAAGGCCCAGAAAAAGACAGCCAGATGGCAGGGGATTGCAGAATCTGCGGCCTCACAATCCAAACGGGGAATTCTGCCAAAGGTTCATTTGCCCATGACCATGCGGGAGGCTGTCCGGTATGCCCAGGAGGAGACGGATTTCAGAGTGATTCCGTACGAGCTGCAGGAAAATGACGGTTCCACCCGGGAATATCTGGAAAGCATCCGGCCCGGGCAGTCGGTGAGTATTTTCATAGGCCCGGAGGGCGGCTTCACCAGAGAAGAGGTAGAGCTTGCAAAGGAGGCCGGCATTCGGCCGGTTTCCCTGGGAAATCGAATCCTCCGCACGGAGACAGCGGGACTTGCGATGCTGTCGTGGCTGATCTATATTCTGGAGATACATTGAAGATGAAACGAGAAATCTATCTGGACAATTCCGCGACCACAAGAGTTTTTCCGGAAGTGGCGGATTTCATGCATCAAATCTATCTGGAGGAGTACGGAAATCCGTCCAGCATGCATCACAAGGGAGTAGAGGCGGAAAATCGTCTGAGAGAGGCAAAAAAGACGCTGGCGGATATTTTCAGATGCAGTCCGCAGAATCTGTATTTTACCTCCTGCGGAACAGAATCCGATAATCTTGCGCTGATCGGTGCGGCCAGGGCGAACAGGCGGAGAGGACAGCATCTGGTTACAACGAGAATCGAGCATCCGGCTATTCTGGAGACGATGCGGTATCTCGAGTCAGAGGGCTTCGAGGTGACATACCTGCCGGTGGATGGAAACGGCAGGGTGACGTCGGAACAGGTGCAGGAGGCGGTGCGGGAGGATACGATTCTGGTGTCCGTCATGCACACGAACAACGAGATCGGAGCACTGGAACCGATCGCAGAAATCGGAAAAGCCATCAAGGAGAAGAACCAGGAGACTCTTTTCCATGTAGATGCGGTGCAGGGCTTCGGAAAATCCTGGATCTGCCCGAAAAAAATGCAGGTGGATCTGCTGTCTGCGAGCGGTCATAAGATTCATGCTCCGAAGGGAGTCGGTCTGCTCTATGTCGGCGACAAGGTGAAGCTGACGAATATTATGTACGGCGGAGGCCAGCAGAAAGGCATGCGCAGCGGCACGGAGAATGTGGCGGGCATTGCGGGAATGGCCATGGCAGCGGGAATACTGTATCGCGAGCTGGATCAGGAGCTGACAAGGCTCTATGAGATGAAGGCACACTTTTTAGAGCGGGCAGGGCAGCTGGAGGGTGTTCATGTCAACGGAATGAGCGGCTTGTCCCTTCGTGAAACAGCGCCGCACGTCATCAGTCTCTCCTTTGACGGTGTTCGCGCTGAGGTGCTGCTCCATGCGCTGGAGGAGAAGGGAATTTACGTATCGGCAGGCAGCGCGTGCGCGTCCAATCATCCGCACATTTCGGATACGCTGACGGCCATCGGTCTGGATCCGGCCTATCTGGATTCCACGCTGCGGTTCAGCTTATCGGTGATGAACACTGAGGAGGATGTGGATGCTGCGGCAGATGCGCTCGCTGAACTGCTTCCGTTTCTTCGCAAATATACACGGCACTGATGGAGAGATCCCTGCTGCGCTTCCTGTCCGTGAAACAGAAGACTTCGGCGAGGAGACGCATTTCACGTCGGGCGGCAGAGCGCACGAAAAAAGAGAACAGCCAAGAGGGAGGACGGCATGAAATATCATGCATTTTTGATCAAATACGCGGAAATCGGCATCAAAGGAAAAAATCGCGGCATTTTCGAGGGACAGCTGATCAATCAGATCCGCATTGCTTTGAAGCGCTGTGCGGGAAAATTCACGGTGGATCGTACGAGCGGCCGGATTTTCGTCAATTGCCTGGAGGAATACGATTACGATGAGGTGGTAGAAAATCTGAGCCATGTATTCGGAATCGTCGGAATCTGTCCTACCGTCATTATGCCGGTGGTTTCCGTGGAGGAGCTGCGAAGGGCTGCAGGTGATTTTTTCGGTATGGAATATGAGAATCGGAATGTGACCTTTAAGGTTCACACGAGGCGTCTTGCGAAGAGCTTTCCTCTGGATTCCATGGAGATGAACGCGCAGATCGGGGAAGAGATTCTGCTGAGATTCCCGGAGACGAAGGTGGATGTGCATCATCCGGAGGTTCTGCTGCACGTAGAGATTCGAGAGAGAATTTATCTGTATTCTCACGTCCTGCCAGGACCCGGCGGACTTCCCGTCGGCTGCAGCGGAAAGGGAATGCTGCTGCTGTCCGGAGGAATCGATTCTCCTGTCGCAGGATGGATGTGTGCCAAGAGAGGTCTGAAGCTGGATGCGACCTATTTCAATGCTCCGCCCTACACAAGTGAGAGGGCCCTGCAGAAGGTGGTGGATCTTGCATCGATCGTGGCAAGGTACACGGGGCCGATCTATCTGCACAACATCAATTTCACGGAAATTCAGCTGTATATTTATGAAAAGTGTCCCCACGATGAGCTGACGATCATCATGCGGCGGTATATGATGCGGATCGCTGAGATCATTGCGAAGAGGACGGAGTGCGAGGCACTGATTACGGGAGAGAGCGTCGGGCAGGTTGCGTCTCAGACGACAAGGAGTCTGGGCGTCACCAATGCGGTGTGTACGCTTCCGGTGTTCCGGCCGCTCATCGCCTTTGACAAAGAAGATATCATCACCATTTCGAAAAAAATCGATACCTACGACACCTCGATCCTGCCGTATGAGGACTGCTGTACGATTTTCGTTGCAAAGCATCCTGTCACAAAACCCCTGCTGGGTGTGATCGAGCAGCATGAACACAATCTGGATGAGAAGATTGAGGAGATGGTGCAGAGAGCACTGGATACCGATGAGATTCTGGTTGTCAGTCAGGACGGAGTGCGAAAGCTGAAGGAGCGGGAAGCACCGCTTCTGCCGGGAATGTGACGGAAAACAGCCGATGATCCCGGCTGCAGCGGTGTCGGGGCGCAGGAAGCCGCTCCGAAAGGAAAGCAGCGGGGAAAATAAAAAAAGCGGAAATCCGTCACAGGATTTCCGCCGCTTCCTTAGAACTCACTCGATGATATAAGAAGACAGAACATCGAGGATATCGGATACATTCTCCTCCGCATGGATGTTCAGGTCGATGGGCTTGGAAAGATCCAGAGAGAAAATACCCATGATGGACTTTGCATCGATCACATAACGACCGGATACCAGGTCGAAATCGGAATCAAATTTTGTGATGTCGTTGACGAAGGACTTAACCTTGTCGATGGAATTCAGAGAAATCTTTACAGTCTTCATACGAGACCCCCTTTTGTAATGTATTGTATTCCGGTCAGCAGCTTCGATTCATTGCTGAAAGGATCGAACCCCTGCCGCAGGTACGCGCAGTTCATGCTTCTTAAATAGTAAATTTCAAATTAGAAAAAGTCAATGCGGCATCTTCCGAGATCGCGTCTGGATTTTCTGCGGGGTTACGGTTCACTCGGTGTACAGGGGGCAGTCCGCACATCCGTCAGTTTCGAAAGGATCAGAGAATATGAAAAAAGCAGCGGTGCATAATCTTGGCTGCAAAGTAAACAGCTATGAGCTGGATGTCATGGTGCAGCAGCTGAAGGATCTGGGCTATGAAATGGTACCTTTTGAGGAAAAGGCAGATCTGTATCTGGTGAACACGTGCAGCGTCACCAATATCGCTGACAGGAAAAGCCGTCAGATGCTGCACCGGGCGAAGAAGATGAATCCGGACGCGCTGGTGATTGCGGCCGGCTGTTATGTGGAGACGGATCGAAAAAAACTGGAAGCAGATCCTCTGGTGGACCTGTGTATCGGCAACAACCGAAAGGGGAAGCTTGCGGAGATTCTGCAGGACTATCGGCAGGGACAACTGTCGAGGGAGGAGACACAGGTCGATCTGACAAACCGCCCCTTGTTCGAATCCATGCAGCTGAACGTGCCGGGGAGAACCCGTGCGGACATTAAAATTCAGGACGGATGCAGCCAGTTCTGCACCTACTGCATCATCCCCTATGCAAGGGGGAGAATCCGTTCCCGCGATCCGGAGGAAATTCTGGAGGAAATCAGAGGACTTGCGGCAGACGGAGTAAAAGAGGTGGTCCTTACCGGGATTCATATCAGCTCCTACGGGAAAGAAAAAGGACTGGAGCCGGAGGAGGAGCTTTTAAAGCTCATGACAAGAATACAGCTGCTCGCCGGAATTGAAAGAATACGGCTTGGGTCTCTCGAACCGCGGATCATAACAGAACGCTTTGCGTCGGGCATCCGAAGACTCTCGAAGGTCTGCCCCCATTTCCACCTCTCACTGCAGAGCGGCTGCAACGCAACATTAAAGCGGATGAATCGGCACTACACGGCAGAAGAGTATCGGGAGGGGATAGAGATCCTGCGCAGATATTACGACCGGCCTGCGATTACCACGGATGTGATCGCAGGCTTTCCGGGGGAGACGCCGGAAGAGTTTGCGGTGACCGAGAAATTCCTGCGGGATATCTCCTTTTACGAGATCCATGTCTTCAAATACTCCGTACGCAGGGGAACTGCGGCAGAAAAAATGCCGAACCAGTGCACGGATCAGACCAAGGCGGCAAGGAGCGAGATTCTCCTGCAGATGACGCGTCAGGATGCTGTATCCTACCGCAGGAGCTTTGTGGGAGAAGAGGAAGAAGTCCTTCTGGAGGAGCCGGTGACGGCGGACGGCGCGGAATATTATGCAGGACACACGATGCGGTACGTGGAAGTGCTGGTTCCCGCAGCGGGGCATCGGTCCGGAGAGACGGTAAAGGGGACTATTTGCTCTATGTCGGCGGACGGAACAAGGCTGCTCATGAAGGAATGATGTACTCCGGGCATCCTGCGTCTGCGAGTCTGTGAACTCTGCGCTCCGCAAGGCAGGCCGAACGAGCAGCGTTTCGCTGCGTCGGTTCGAAGCCTGCCGAGGACAGCGCATGTGAGCAGATGCAGACGCAGGATTGACTTAAGCAGCACAGAGTATAAAAGAGTTCTGCAGGTGAAGCCGCAAAACCGGGAAAGATTGTAACTGCACCGGAAATGGGGTATGATGATAGCTCAGATAGGAAGGGCGCCCATTATGCGCCGATCGGATGAACGAGAAAAGGACTCCCGGGCGGAGTCATGAAATAAAGATACAAAGATCCCGGAAAACCCCAGAAGTGTGAGAGACGGAAGGCTCCGGGAGCTGAATCCACGAAAAGGAAGGAATGCGAAAACCATGATGAAGAGATACAGCGAAGATGATTTGAGCAGCACACAATATTTTAAGGTGAAGCCGGATCAGGAGAGCGGAACCCGCAAGGTTCTGTCCATTGTCTATGAGGCACTGACTAAGAAAGGCTACGACCCGGTCAATCAGATCGTTGGATACATCATGTCCGGAGATCCCACCTACATCACCAACTACATGGGCGCGAGAAGCCTGATCATGAAGGTGGAGCGGGACGAGCTGGTAGAAGAGATACTGGAGTCTTACATCGAGAACAATCACTGGAACGAGGAAGCGTAGAGGAATTCTTCAATGAGAGTGATGGGTCTGGATTACGGCTCTAAAACAGTAGGAGTTGCACTGTCTGACGAACTTATGATGACAGCACAGCCAAAGGAAACCATCTGGAGAGACAGAGAGGGCAAGATTCGCAAGACTCTGGTCCGCATCGAGGAGCTGATTCTCGAATATGATGTCCGGTTGATTGTCCTGGGGCTGCCGCTGAACATGGATGACAGCATAGGGGAGCGTGCCGAGGCGGCACTTGCGTTCAAAGACCGCCTGGAGCGCCGAACCTCTGTGCCTGTCGTGATGTCCGATGAGAGGCTGACAACGGTGGAAGCGGATGAAATGCTCGCACAGATGGAGATCCCGCCACAGCACCGCAAGCAGTATCTGGATCAGGTCGCGGCCAGTGTGATTCTTCAGGAATATATGGAGAACCATAGGAAAGAACTGGTACAAATTGGCAGAGAGAAAGAAACAGAATAAGAAGAGATCAAAGGCAACCGGCCCCAAGCTGAAAATCATCCCGCTGGGCGGACTGGAGCAGATCGGCATGAACATTACTGCCTTCGAATACGAAGACAGTATTATTGTTGTGGACTGCGGACTGGCATTCCCCGAGGACGACATGCTGGGAATCGACAGCGTCATTCCGGATGTCTCCTATCTGGAGGAGAACATTGACAGAGTAAAGGGGTTCGTGATCACACACGGGCACGAGGACCACATCGGCGCACTCCCTTATGTTCTGAAGAGGGTGAACGTTCCGGTCTACGGGACGCGTCTGACCATTGCCCTGATCGAGAACAAGCTTACGGAACACAAAATGATGGACACCACGAAGCGGGTGGTCGTGTCCTTTGGACAGACTGTGAACCTGGGACGTTTCCGCGTGGAGTTCATCAAAACCAATCACAGCATTGTGGATGCAGCGGCACTGGCGATCTACTCCCCTGCGGGAGTTGTGGTGCACACCGGAGACTTCAAGGTGGACTATACGCCGGTGTACGGCGATGCCATTGATCTGCAGCGGTTTGCGGAGCTGGGCAAGAACGGCGTGCTGGCACTGATGTGCGATTCCACCAATGCGGAGCGTCCGGGATACACCCAATCGGAGAAAACCGTCGGGACGACCATCGACCGCATTTTTGCGGAGCACAGGGATACGAGGATTATCGTCGCTACCTTTGCCTCGAACGTCGACCGCGTGCAGCAGATCATCAATTCCTCCCACAAATACGGGCGGAAGGTTGCGGTGGAAGGACGCAGCATGGTGAATATCATTGCAGCTGCGAGCGAGCTCGGGTGTCTGAACGTTCCCAAAAATACACTGATCGAGGAAGAAGAGCTCAAAAATTATCCCCCGGCCAAAACAACGATCATTACCACCGGTTCACAGGGGGAGAGCATGGCCGCTCTGACCAGAATGGCGGAGGATCAGCATCGAAAGGTGAAGGTCGGCCCCGGAGATACGATTATTTTCTCTTCCCATCCGATTCCCGGAAACGAGAAATCCGTGACCAATGTCATCAACAAGCTCCTGATGAAGGGAGCAGACGTGATTTTCCAGGATGTGCATGTGTCCGGGCACCCTTGCCAGGAGGAACTGAAGCTGATCTATTCCCTGGTGCAGCCCAAATATGCCATCCCGGTGCACGGAGAATACCGGCATCTGATTGCGCAGTCCAAGGTTGCGGCGGCTCTGGGCATTCCGAAGGACAACATTTTCATTCTGCACTCCGGAAACGTGCTGGAGCTGAACAAGGATTTCGCAGAGGTGACAGGCTCTGTGTCCGTCGGGGCGATTCTCGTGGATGGACTGGGAGTCGGAGATGTCGGCAATACGGTTCTTCGGGACAGACAGCATCTGGCAGAGGACGGGATTGTTATCGTGACCTTCGCAATGGAGCGGGGAATGGATTACCTGGCAGCAGGACCGGAGATTGAGAGCCGCGGATTCGTCTACATGAAGGAGGCAGAGGAGCTGATGACAGAGGCCACGAAGGTGGCGGCAGATGCGCTGGAGGACTGCCTGGATCACGGTCAGAGTGATCCTGCGAGACTTCGCACGAGTGTCCGGTCGGCTTTGAGTGACTTTTTCTGGAAGAAAACAAAGCGCAGGCCGATGATTCTGCCGATGCTGATGGAGATTTGAAGTCATGGATCACAGAAGGGATGACAGAGATTTCGCGGCGGGAAGAGGCGGACAGGGTACCATAGACTGGATCGGTGATATCGTAAAGATCGTTCTGGTTGTAATTGTGATCATGTTCTGCGTCGCCATGTCGCACCGTGCATACCAGATCGGCTACAATATCTTCTACGAGAAGGCTGTGGATGAAGAAGGACAGGGGCATACCGTTGAGGTCACTGTGACGGAGGGAATGACGACCGCACAGATCGGTACGATGCTCGAAGAGGCCGGCTTAATTGAGGATGGAGGAGTGTTCCCGTATCAGGAACGCTTCTCGTCCTACCATGGGAAGATCGAGCCCGGAACCTACACGCTTTCGACGGAGATGACTCCCAGCGAAATAATTAAGACGATGGCGGAAGGAAATGAGACAGATGCGGCAGATTGATGCAGAGATGGAAGAACGGATTCTGACCTTTGTGGAGTCACTTTCTACAGGCAATACGCAGGCTCTGAACGACATGGAGAAGGAGGCACTGGAACATGCGATTCCGATTATCCGGACGCAGACCCAGAGCCTCCTTCGTTTTCTTTTGGAGCTGCATCGGCCCATGCGGATACTGGAGGTCGGAACAGCAACGGGATTTTCGGCAAGTCTGATTCTGCAGTATGCGCCGGAGGGAGCGTCCCTGACCACCATTGAGCGGGATGCGGAGCGGCTTGCCGGAGCAAGAGAAAATTTTGCCGCGATGGATCAGGGCCTGGCGGAAGGAAAAGGGTGGTGTCCTGCAAGGGACAGCCGCCGGATTACGATTCTGGAAGGCGATGCAGGTGAAATCCTGAAGGAACTGACAGGAACCTATGATTTTATTTTCATGGATGCTGCCAAGGGGCAGTACATCCATTTCCTGCCGGAGGTGCTGCGCCTGATGCATCCGGGAAGTCTTCTGGTGTCGGACAATGTGTTTAAGGATGGAGAGATTCTGGAGTCCCGCTATGCGGTGAAGCGAAGAGACCGCACCATTCATAAGAGAATGCGGGAGTATCTCCTTGCAATTACACATGATCCGCAGCTGCAGACCGTAGTGCTGCAGGAGGGAGACGGAGCGGCACTGAGCGTGAAAAGGGATGAAAACCGATAAAATACAGAGGAAAGGATGAGAATGTGAATACAGCGAACACCAAACCCGAGCTCCTGTGTCCTGCGAAGGATCTGGAGGTATTGAAAACGGCCGTAAATTTTGGCGCAGATGCCGTCTATATCGGCGGAGAGGCCTACGGCCTTCGGGCAAAGGCGAGAAACTTTAACCCCTCGGAGATGGCGGAAGGCATTGCCTACGCGCATGCACACGGCGCGAGGGTGCATGTGACGGCGAATATTCTGGCGCACAACGCGGACCTCAAGGGAGCGGCAGCTTATTTTCGCGAGCTGGAGGAGCTGCGTCCGGATGCGGTGTTGGTGGCGGATCCGGGGATGTTCGACCTCGCAAGAGAAAATTGTCCGGATGTGGAGATTCATATCTCAACGCAGGCGAACAACACCAATGCGGGAACCTTCCGGTTCTGGCACCGGATGGGCGCGAAGCGCGTGGTCTGTGCGAGGGAGCTGAGTCTTGCTGAGATCCGTGAGATCCGAAAGGAAATTCCGGAGGATCTGGAGGTGGAGGCGTTCGTGCACGGTGCGATGTGCATCTCATATTCCGGAAGGTGTCTTCTGTCGAATTATTTTACCGGGAGGGATGCCAATCGCGGAGCCTGCACGCATCCCTGCCGCTGGAAGTATGCGGTCATGGAGGAAGCGAGGCCGGGAGAGTACCTTCCCATCGAAGAGAACGAGCGCGGAACCTTTATTTTTAATTCCAGAGATCTGTGCATGATCGAGCATGTCCCGGATCTGTGCCGCGCGGGAATCAGCTCCCTGAAGATCGAGGGGCGGATGAAGACGGCGCTGTATGTGGCGACGGTGGCCAGAACCTACAGGAAAGCAATTGACGATTTCTGCGAAAGTGAAGAGCGGTACCTCGCCAACATGGATTGGTACCGGGAAGAGATCCGAAAGTGCACCTACCGCAGATTTACCACGGGGTTCTATTACGGGAGACCGGAGGCGGAATCCATGGTGTATGACAGCAACACCTACGTCAATGAATCCATCTGGCTGGGAATTGCGGAGCAGATCAAGGACGGCCGAGTCAGATTCACACAGAGGAATAAATTTTCGGTGGGGGACACCATCGAAATTATGAAGCCGGACGGAAGGGATGTTCCGGCGAAGGTGCTGGAGCTGGTGACGCCGGACGGAGTGCAGGTGGACAGCGCTCCGCACCCGCAGCAGATTCTGTACGCAAAATTGTCTGCAGATGCGCAGGAAGGAGATATACTGCGCATAGACGGAAAGCGCGGATAAGGGTAAAATCTCAGATGTGTCACGCGGCTTCTGCCCGGTCATCGGCGGGAGGACACAGGAATGGGACAGCCTGCAGGCAGCGGCAGCCCGCTGCAGAGAGGCAAGAGTAAAGGAGAATAGAGGAAAAACGTATGGAAGCAGTCAGGACGAAACTGGAAGAGTTGTACGGCAAGAATGTTTTCACCATCAGCAAGCTTCGGGAATGCCTTCCGAAGAGCGTGTTCAGGAATCTGAAGCATGTCATGGACAACGGCGGTGACCTGTCAAGGCAGGATGCCGACGTTGTGGCAAAGGCCATGAAGGACTGGGCGATGGAAAACGGGGCAACCCATTACACCCACTGGTTTCAGCCGCTGACCGGAATCACGGCGGAGAAGCATGACTCGTTCATTTCGACGCCGGACGAAGAGGGGCGCATGGTTACGGCGTTCTCCGGCAAGGACCTGATCAAGGGAGAGCCGGATGCCTCCTCCTTCCCTTCCGGGGGACTGCGCTCCACCTTTGAGGCACGCGGATATACGGCGTGGGATGTCACCAGCCCCGCATTCCTCAAGGAGTCCGGAACCGGCAAGACGCTGTGCATTCCTACGGTGTTCTGCTCCTATACGGGAGAGGCACTGGATAAGAAAACACCACTCCTGCGTTCCATGGAGGCGATCAATGAGCAGGCACTTCGCATCATGCGCCTGTTCGGAGATACCACAGCGACCAGAGTGACCTCCTCGACCGGAGCGGAGCAGGAATATTTCCTGGTGGACAGGGCAAAGTATCTGAAGAGACCCGATCTGATCTTCACCGGCAGGACGTTGTTCGGCGCACCGGCTCCGAAGGGACAGGAAATGGAGGACCACTATTTCGGTGTCATCCGGGAGCGCGTGGGCGAATATATGCGGGATCTGAACGAGGAGCTCTGGAAGCTGGGCGTGCCTGCCAAGACGCAGCACAACGAGGTGGCTCCGGCACAGCATGAGCTGGCTCCGATCTATGAGACGGCGAATCTGGCGGCCGATCATAACCAGCTGGTCATGGAGGCCATGAAGCGCGTGGCGGATCATCACGGCCTTCGCTGCCTTTTGCACGAGAAGCCCTTTGACGGAGTCAACGGCTCCGGCAAACACAACAACTGGTCTCTGACCTCGGATACAGGTGTGAATCTGATTGATCCGGGGGATTCCCCGGAGCGCAATATTAGGTTTCTTCTGGTGCTGTCCTGCATCCTGAAGGCGGTGGATCGGCATGCGGACCTGCTGCGTCAGAGCGCATCGGATGTCGGAAACGATCTGCGTCTGGGCGCAAATGAGGCACCGCCGGCCGTCGTATCCGTATTCCTGGGACGCCAGCTGGAGGATGTGGTTCGTCAGCTGGTGGAGACCGGAACGGCGAGGAATCACATTGAGGGCGGTGTTCTGCACACCGGCGTCTCCACTCTTCCCGATATCGCAAAGGATGCCACCGACAGGAACCGGACCTCACCCTTTGCCTTTACCGGCAATAAATTTGAATTCCGCATGGTGGGATCGGCAGACTCGATTGCCGGCTCCACGACGATTCTGAATACCATCGTAGCAGAAGCCTTCTGCGAAGCGGCCGACGTGCTGGAGAAGGCGGATGATTTTAATCTGGCGGTGCATGATCTGATCAAGACCAACCTGACGGAGCATCAGAGGATTATTTTCGACGGAGACGGATATTCCGGGGAGTGGATCGAAGAGGCGGCACGGCGCGGCCTGCCCAACATCCCCAGCATGATTGAGGCGGCCGACGTTCTGACAACGGATAAGTCGGTGGAGCTGTTCCGCAAATTCGGTATCTTCACCAAGACAGAGCTGGAGTCCCGCAAGGAGATCACCTACGAGACCTATGCGAAGACCATCAACATCGAGGCTTTGACGATGATTGACATGGCGGAGCGCCAGATCATTCCTGCCTGCCTGAAATATGAGAAGAATCTTGCAGATACCATCATTGCAGTACAGAAGGCAGGAGCTGTGCTGCGTACAGAGAAGGAGAAACTGCAGAAGATCGCAGATGAGATCGACAGGGCACAGAACGCATTGGATGAGCTGCGCAGGGTCAATAACGAGGCACTGGCTCTTCCGGACGGCAGACAGAGAGCATTCTTCTACAAGAATGTGGTGAAGCCCGCCATGGCGGCACTGCGCAAGCCCTGTGATCTTCTGGAGACCTATGTGGACAAGGAGGCGTGGCCCTTCCCGACCTACGAGGATCTCATGTTTGAGGTGTGACGGAGGTAGATACGAGCGATGCGCATCATTGTAGTTGGCTGCGGAAAGGTGGGACAGACCATCGTCCGGGGACTTTCCAAGGAAGAACATGATATTGCAGTGATCGATGTGGATCCTGCGGTTACGGAGGATGTGTCCGAACAGTACGATGTACTGGGGGTTGTCGGGAACGGCGCCAGCTATTCTGTCCTGCAGGAGGCCGGCGTAGAGGCTGCGGATCTTCTGATCGCGGTGACGGACTCGGACGAGCAGAATCTCCTTTGCTGCCTGTTCGCCAGAAAGGTGGGCCGCTGCAGTACCATTGCCAGAGTCCGCAATCCCGTCTACAGTCAGGAGATCGGATACATCAAGGAAGAGCTGGGACTGTCCATGACCGTCAATCCGGAATTCGCGGCAGCGGAAGAGATCGCCAGAATTCTCCGCTTTCCCTCGGCAATCAAGATTGAGACCTTCTCCGGCGGCCATGCGGAGCTCCTGCAGTTCGTCATTCCGGAAGGCTCCGTCCTGGACGGAGCGGCATTGAACGAGCTGCCCGGTAAACTCGGAAGCGCCATTCTGATCGGCGCCGTGGAACGGGGAGACGATGCCATCATTCCCGGAGGCGATTTTGTCCTCCGAAGCGGAGATACCATCAGCATTGTATCCGCCCCCAGAGATGCTAAAAAATTCTTTGCCAAGCTCGGCGTCGACATCCACCGCGTCAACGGTACTTTGATTGCCGGGGGCGGGAAGATTGCGTTCTATCTGGCAAAGATGCTGATGAGCTCCGGCATTCGCGTGAAGATTGTGGAAAGTGACAGAAAGCGATGTGAGGAGCTGGCCGAGGCACTGCCCGGTGCCCTGGTTCTGTGCGCAGATGCGTCGGATCAGGAGGTCCTGAGAGAGGAAGGCATTGAGACCTGCGATTCCTTTGTCTCGCTGACGGGAATTGATGAGCAGAACATCTTTATGTCCCTGTTCGTCCGTCAGGTGAATCCGAGAGCAAAGGTCATCACAAAATCCAACCGCATCAACATGGACTGTATTCTGGGAAAGCTTGGTCTGGACAGCCTGATCCATCCCAAGGATCTTACATCAGACTCCATCATCCGCTACGTCCGTGCGATGCAGAATTCCATCGGCAGCAATGTAGAGACGCTGTACAACGTGATTGAAGACAAGGTGGAGGCGTTGGAATTCATAATCCGCAAGAAATCTCCGGTGGTGGGAATTCCCCTCGCAGACCTGGCCATCAAGAAAGACGTTCTTGTCGCCAGCATCATCCGCAGCGGCAGGACCATCATGCCCAGCGGCAGCACGACGATTGAGGTAGGGGACAGCGTCGTAATTTTTACCACCAGCAGAGGCTATGGCGATATCACGGATATACTTGAGGTAAAATAAGGTGCGTTACTCCATTGTTCGATATGTACAGGGGCAGATTCTGAAAATCGAGGGCGCCCTGCTGCTGATTCCGGCTCTGACGGATTTGATTTATCGGGAGGGGGCAGGGGGAGCCTACCTTCTGGTGGCCCTGCTGTGTGCGGCAATCGGGGTGGTGCTGACCTTGAAAAAGCCGCGGCAGATTGTTCTGTATGCAAGAGAGGGAATGGTCAGCGTGGCACTGGCGTGGATCATATTGTCTGTGTTCGGCGCACTTCCCTTTGTCCTGTGTGGAGACATCCCCTCCTATCCGGATGCACTTTTTGAGATCATCTCCGGGTTTACCACGACAGGCGCCAGCATCATGACGGACGTGGAATCAGCAACCCATGCCACCCTGATGTGGCGGAGTCTGTCGCACTGGATCGGCGGAATGGGGGTAATTGTGTTCATGCTGGCAATTCTCCCCAGCGCAAGCGGCTACAATATGCAGCTGATGAAGGCGGAAAGCCCGGGACCGTCCGTCGGAAAGCTTGTTCCGAAGGTGAAGGAGAGTGCGGGGATTCTGTATCTGATCTATATCGGAATGACGGCGGTGCAGCTGGTTCTTCTCCTGTTGGCCAGAATGCCCTGGTTCGATGCGGTGTGCATGACATTCGGCACGGCAGGAACCGGCGGCTTCGGCATTCTGGCGGACAGCTGCGGCAGCTATACGGCATTGCAGCGCAATATCATCACGGTGTTCATGCTGGCGTTCGGCGTCAACTTTAATGCCTATTTTTTCATCCTCGGCAAGGATTTAAAGCAGGTCTTCAAGATGGAGGAGGTGCGATGGTATTTCATCATCGTGGCGGTCTCCATTCTCCTGATTACCGTCAATATCTCCGGAATGTTCGGCTCCTGGCAGGAGAGTCTGCACCACGCAGCGTTTCAGGTTGCTTCGATCATTACGACGACAGGCTACAGCTCGGTGAATTTCGACCTGTGGCCGATGTTCAGCAAAACGATCCTCATCGGACTGATGTTCTGCGGGGCCTGCGCAGGTTCTACAGGGGGCGGCATCAAGGTGTCCCGCATTCTGATTCTGGCAAAGGGGGTCAGGACAGAGGTTCGGCATTACATTCATCCGAGGGCAGTCAGCACCATGAAAATGGACGGAAAGGCAGTGGACAAGGCGATTCTGCGCGGAGTTCCGATCTATCTGGCCGTCTACGTTTTCCTGTTCGGCGTTTCTGTGCTGATCTTATCCCTGGATCCTGCCCAATCGTTCCTGACCGATTTCACGGCGGTCGCAGCGACCTTCAACAACATCGGTCCGGGACTGGATGCGGTGGGACCTGCGGCGAGCTTCGCAGGGCTGACGGTGCTGTCTAAATTCGTTCTGATGTTTGACATGCTGGCGGGGCGGCTGGAGCTGTTCCCGATGCTGGTGATCTTCCTGCCGTCGGTGTGGAAGCGTAATTTCTGAAGATGAAAAGTGCCCGCTGATGTGCAGCGGGCATTTTTTCATGCGGCAGCGGCCTGATCGGCAGCGTCGGGATTCGACTCACAGGGGGCAAAGTGCGTTCCGGG
>CAVAJA010000061.1:0-6056 GCA_963588615.1 Lachnospiraceae bacterium
TCCATATGCGTCTCTAAAGCATATCAGATTCATTAAAAATCGTCTCCGGATCTGTCTTAATTCATGGGACCATTATACATTGTAGTACTGATACAAAGCTCCGCGAAGCGTAACCCGTTTCTTATTGTCAATATGAACCGTATAATCCTTTACCGCTGTCATAATTAGTACCTCCATTGGCATAGCTAGGTGGGATATCCCACCCAACTTTATAATTAACACTCCTCCAACGTCTGTCAATGAAGGTTTTTATCCTCAGCCCCGCTTCGTCACATTCTTCTTGACTAACCGCAATGTGGTTCGGTATCATTCACACAAACTTGTATCTGATCAGCCCTTGCATCTCGAATTTGCGTTGCAGATTCTCGATGTGGCTGGCCACGGGCCCTTCGGGCCTTGGCCACCTGCCTATTTCAATCATGAATCCGTCCGCAAGTGGCCGATTCATGTTGAAATCGACAGGTGCTGATCAGATATGCAAATATAAGATTCTCTTTGCACTGCATTACATCTATGTGGAATGTGAGTTCAACAGTACAAACTGAACAGGCGGTGTCTGCAGCATGCGCCGGGCCGTGCAAACGGCAGCAAATATGAATGGCATAACTTCAGGACATATTTGCGGGACAGGAAGAGTTCCGCAGATATGTCTTTTTCTTTTTCAGGGCAGAGAGCATATTCAAAGTGTATTTGTTTTACCAACCACATCGCGTTTTCGGAAGGGAAATGAGATGCGGGTGCTAAACAGCTACTCCAGAATGAAGGGGATTCTGTCATGAAAAACGAAAAGCGAAGTGCTGAAAAAACTGCTATTCATGTGTCTATCGTCAGCATCATCATTAATCTGGGATTATCCCTCGTAAAATTCCTCGCGGGTGTTCTGGCTCATTCCGGTGCCATGATTTCGGATGCCATCCATTCTGCATCGGATGTAGGCAGTACTCTGATCGTCATTGCCGGAATGCGGGTATCCACCAAAGAGTCTGATCAGGAACATGAATATGGTCATGAACGAATGGAATGTATCGCAGCCATCATTCTGGCAGGTCTGCTCTTCGCGACAGGGCTTGGAATCGGCGTAAGCGGTATACAGAATATCCTGAAAAGCACGCAGGGTGCCGAGATCCTGATTCCCGGAAGAGCTGCTCTTTTGGCGGCAATTCTCTCAATCGCAGTAAAGGAATGGATGTTCTGGTACACAAGAGCTGCTGCAAAACAGATCAGATCCGCCGCCTTGATGGCCGATGCATGGCACCACAGATCTGATGCCATTTCCTCTGTCGGCGCATTTATCGGTATCGCCGGCTCCAGAATGGGATTCCCGGTTCTGGATTCCCTGGCAAGTCTTGTAATCTGCCTGCTGATCGGCAAAGCTGCCATTGATATCTTCAAAGACGCGATAAACGGAATGGTGGATCATTCCTGCACTCCGGAGCTGGAAGGACAAATGCGCACCACTGCACTGTCCGTGGATGGCGTCAGCAGAGTTGACCTTTTGCAGACCAGACTTTTCGGTTCTAAAATCTACGTAGATATCGAAATTGCCGCAGACGGCAGTCTCCCTCTCTATCAGGCCCATGACATTGCCGAGAAGGTGCATCTTGCGCTAGAGGAAACCTACAAGGATGTAAAACACTGCATGGTTCACGTGAATCCGGAATAAATCCGCCAATTTCAATCATGAATTCGTCCGCACCCTCCACTCACTGCAGATAGGCATCCAGAATCTTTTTTGTTTTCAGTGTATCTTCCGTTTGGAGAATTCCATAACTTTCCAATGCGCTCATTACACCTTCGCGATTTGCAGCTGCTGCATCATAAGTATCTTCTTTGAAAGAAATCTCGGTTATGTATTCGGCTGCATCACTCCCCGCAGCCGTAATCGGCCAGATTTCAATATCAACATCCACCCCGGCAATTTCTCCTGAATACTTCAGATAGTATATCGGTCCGCACTTCTTACCATTCTCTATCTTTGCCGTTCCCCATGCCTTGGTCATCCAGTTTTCTTCTTTCCCCGGCATGTTGTTCGATAATATCTTGATTGCCTTCTTCTTACCAGGCAATTCCAGATCGCTGTACCCATTATTGCTTGCTGTTTTGTTATTACTGATGCTCAAGGTCATCTTGCTGTAATTCCAATCAACCTGAGCTTCATAATTGGTATCTGAGATATCAAAACCATCTTCATTCGCTTTTGTCAGTGCAGCCTCGATATCTCCATTTTCTATTGTGTATCTTTTTTTATACGTCAGTTCGAAATCTTCCCCATTTTCCTTGATTCGAATCCGATTGGTCCACCCCTCATTGTAGAAGGAATAATCAGCAGTTTCGACATACTCTACTCCAATCGTTTTATAATCATTTCCTGTTTTAAATTCCGTGCGATACGTTTTTTTCAGCTTGCCGCTGTCGCTGACAACTTGTGAAGAATCGAGAATAAATTTGACCTCATAATTGGGAATCATATTCTCTTTTGCCTGAACAGGCACTGCCATAAACATAACCGCGCCGACAGCAAGAGCCAATATCTTTAAAAACCTTTTCATCGTTTCTTCCTTCCTGCCGCATAATTCAGCAAAATCAGCAGCGTTGTTGTAATGAGCACGCTGATCAGTGCCATCGCCATCGCAACGGATGCACTGCCCTGCTCAAACTCGCTTACAATAAAAGTGGACACCATCTGTACATTCGGGGGCGAAATCAGGCTCGCTGCCACCAGTTCGCGAAATACAATGATAAAGATCATCATCCAGCCCTGTATCACGCCGCGCATGATGAGCGGCAAGGTCACATGGAACAGAATGTACCGCGAATTTCCTCCGCAGACCCGCCCGGCCTCGATCAGCGAATCCCCCATCTGCATGATGGAAGACCCCACATACTGCACCGAATACGGCAAAAACATCACAACATACGCCAGCACCATGAACCCAATCGTGTTGTACAAGGGCAGCAGCTTGTAAATCTTGTTCCAGAACAGCATCAGTCCGATTACCAGCACAATGTTCGGCAGCATCTCCGGCAGAAGGGCCATTCCCTCCACCAGTTTTTTCCATCGTTTTTCCTTCTTGACAGAAATTACGACGATGCAGCCCAGAATGCTGGCAATGGTTGCAGAAGCAACCGCAAGGAACGTACTGGTCAGCAGTGCTCTGAGTCCCTTGCTGTTGTTCGTGAATAATTCCACGTAATGATCAAACGTGAAATTTCCCGCGCTCAGTCCATATCCGCGCAGCTTGATCAGCGATGTCGCAATTACAGAAAAATATGGAACTCCGATCGTAATCAGAATCACAAGGAAAATGTATATTCCGCCCAGAATCTCCGTGCTCTTTCTGCAGGAATAGAGATTCTCTTTCTGTCCTTTTCCACCCACCAGATGATAAGTGTGCTGCGAGGTTACATAATTCTGGAGCATCCACATCGCCATGCAGATCACCACAAGGACCGAAGAAAGGCTGGATGCCTTGCCGAAATCAATGGGCGACGTCGATGCATACTTGTGGATATCCGTTGTGAAGACATAGAATCCGATTCGGTTTCCCAGCGTAGACGGTGTGCCGTACTCAGACAAGGTCTTCACGAACACAAGGAGCATGGCAATTGCGTAATTTCCGGTCAGAAGCGGCAGCATCACCTTCCGAATGCGATATCCGAATCCTGCTCCGCCGACTGCTGCACTTTCCTCCAGATTGATTCCGATATTGACAATCGCATTCTTAATCATCGTTGTCATGAACGGAAACACATGAAAGCTCATGACCAGTACCAATCCACCCAGCGAAAAGAACGATTCCGAGATGCTTCCCGTCCAGGGGAACAGCTGCTGGAACAGACCTCTTTTCTGCATGAACAGAATCCATCCCATGGAACTGATATACGGAGGCGTCATAAACGGAATGGTCAGAACAACATCCAGCCACCTCCATCTGGAAAACCGCGTTCTGGCCAGCAAAAATGCCAGAGGCGTTGAGATTACGGTCGACGTCAGAACAACCAGCACTCCCAGCAGCAGCGAATTCGTGATCGTCTCAATATTGTCCCTGTCCATCACAGTGCTCCATGCCGCAGAAAAATCAAAGCGGCCATTTACCATGACCGCTTTCTGAAACACCGTGAGGATCGGAAGAATGATTAACAGAAATAATCCGATGCAGATCAGCACATACCATGCCGTGCGTCTGCCAACACTCCTCTTGCTCACAATATACCTCTTATGTATTCTGACTTTGCCGAACGTCAATCCGTCCGATCACTTGCACAGCTCTACCAGCTTTGCGGCAACCTCATCGGAGCTCTCCATCATTGCGCTCCAGTCCAGATTCTCGAATACCGGAATGTCTGCTACATTGGTGCGGTCGTCACAGGTGATATCCTGTCTGCCGGGCAGCAGATATGCATCAGCCACCATCTGCTGTGCTTCATCGGACATCAGATAATCGATGAAGGCCTTTGCATTCTCCACATTCTTGCTGGTCTTCAGGATCATCGCCGGACGAGGGTTGATAACAGTACCGGATTCCGGATAGTAGATAGCCAGCGGCTCACCCTTGTTGATGTTCGAATATGCATTGTAATCCACACCGGCCACAAGGATTGCC
The DNA here is from genome assembly GCA_963588615.1 of Lachnospiraceae bacterium. Classification (GTDB taxonomy): domain Bacteria; phylum Bacillota; class Clostridia; order Lachnospirales; family Lachnospiraceae; genus CAG-791. The sequence goes on from CAVAJA010000061.1 coordinate 4,605, forward strand.
TTCTCACCGGTTGTTACCGACTCCAGAGCTGCCTTATTGGCACCGGCAACGAACAGGCCGTTTTCTGCCATTCCTTCCCATGCGCTCCAGTCATTGTCAGTCGCATACATATAACCTGCGAGGAAATCCTTGCAGGAGCCGGACTTCTCCGGATCAGGGATTGCGATCATATCCTTGTACTGCTCGTCAGCCAGCTCAGACCAGTCAGCACCCAGATTCTCGATCAGCGTCGTGTTGTAAATAACACCCAGCGCCGATGCACTGGTTCCGAACAGCATCATGTCATCATCTACCCAGCCGTCATACAGCTTGTCCGCATTTGCCGCCTCAGTATAGCTCAGAAGGTCTCCGCTTTCCTTCAAAGACAAGCCGTCAGACCAGGATGCCAGAACGACGACATCTGCTACCGGGTTGTCCTTCTCGGTCTCCAGTCTGGCAAGAATCTCACCGGTCGTACCCTCGAACAGCTCCACCTTTACACCGGTAGCTTTTTCAAATCCTTCTACATATGCAGTGTTCAGGCCGGTCGGGCTGGGCATGTAAACAGTCACGGTTCCGCTGAGTTCGGTTGTCTCAGCAGCCTCTGTCTCTGCCTCCTCAGAAGTGGTCTCGTCTGCTGTCTCCTCTGCAGTCTCTGTCGTTGTCTCCTCCGCTGCAGCCTCTGTCGTTTCCTCGGCTGCTGTGGTCTCTGGACTCGTTTCGGTCGAACCACATGCTGCCAGACCTGCACACATAACGCCTGCCATCAATACTGCCAATACCTTCTTTTTCACATCTTCCTCCTTAGAATCGAATCACATCATTTTTCTTTATGAAAACGGACACCTTTGAGCCAATCTCATGGTTGCCCGGCGATTCCATCGTCCATTGATTTCCTTCATCCGTCTGCAGATACAGTCGATATTTTTCTCCAAGAAACTGAACGTCCGTCACGGTTGTGACGTACTCCTGCGCCCCCTCAGCCGGAACCAGCTGTGCCGTCTCCGGCCGGAACATCCTGTCCTCTCCGAGCCAATTGGACTTGCCGATGAATTTTGCCGCAAATGTCGTCTTCGGCCGCTGATAGATTGTCTCAGGCCGATCCTGCTGCTCGATTCTACCTCCATTCAGAACAACGATCTCATCACTCATACTCATCGCTTCCATCTGGTCGTGTGTCACAAAAACAGCCGTGATGTTCAGTCGATTGGTGATCGCTTTTATCTCCATCCGCATCTCATCGCGCAGAATCGCATCCAGTGCAGACAACGGCTCATCAAACAGAATGCAGTCCGGCCGTGTCACCATTGCCCGTGCAAAACCAACACGCTGCTGCTGTCCGCCGGATAACTGCGACGGCATACGCTCTGCATAATCTGACAGCCGCACAGCATTCAACGCCTCCATCACGCGCTCATGAAGGTCCCCCGTATTTTTTCTGGCCCGCAGACCGAACGCAACATTCTCAAATAC